>JAFAHI010000488.1 GCA_019237325.1 Verrucomicrobiota bacterium
ATCAGATGTTGACCTTTCGGACAATACCTTTCTCCTTCCAGGCGGAATTTCAGCGGCCAGCTTTGCAAGAGGGAACGATTATCATCGTAACTGGTCGACTTGGTCTGATCTATCCCATCAAGTATCAGACCAATTGCTTCTCGATAAACCTCTTCACCGACCGTGTTGAAGGGGAGAGTGGCAACAAAATAAGTGCCAACGGCAGCGGAATAGATTTTTAGCTCCCCGGAGAGAAGAATCGAAGTGAGCTCAAGAAAAAGGGTCTCAGCAAAGCTCGATTCGTCAACCTTGATGCCGCCGACCTCTTGGGTTGCCACCAACCATCTGTCTTTCAGTACCGCTAAGAGGCTGGCTGGCGCCAAGATTCGTCCAGGCGCAATCGGTGTCGAGTCGGTCGGAAAGTTTTCCAGAGTGGAAAAGGCGGGAGAGTAAATTAATGACTGGACGTGCTCCTTCGGCGAGATGAGATCTTTCAGCGCACCACGAAACGGCTCCGGCACATCGTCGAAGCAAGTAAGTTTGGTCGGAAAGTTTTTGTCGATGTCCATGCCTCTTTCTAGGTCCCGGTCACACGCCAGGCCACGCGCCATTTGGCGAGAGCTAACCCCAGGTTGTTTTGCGTTCACCGTTCACCGTTCACAGGTTCACGGTTCGCCGTTTGCAGAAGCCCAGCCGTCGGAGGTTTTCTTGGAGCTGCCCTTCCGTGAGAAATTCGCGCTAGTGGAGAGTTTTCCGGAGGTATTTCGCGATGTCGCTGATGAAGCGCTCGACGCACACCTTGGCGATGCGGTGGCCGACTATCGCGTTCACAGTCTCTCCCAGCGGGCCGAAGGGCGGTTCGTAGAGACCCTTGAATTCCAACTGGGTTTCAGTTGCTGTTAATGGATAAATAGAAAGCTCCGCTTTCATAAGCGGAAAAAGGTGTGGCAGCCGTGCGGCCTCCCATTCGAGCTGCAACCGGCTAGCGGGCCCAGACCTGCCTGCGCGATCCTTGAGTTCGATGTTCCGCACCGACACCCAAATATCGGTTTGGATCCCGATCCCTCCAACATCGAGGTGCAGTTCGGACACCATCGAGTCAGCGCGGGAAGCAGCGGTGTTCGTTGCCGACTGGAATACCGCCACGGCGTCCTTGTTCAACGCAGTGCGCACCAGTTCATACGGGTGGTTTACATAATCGTAGCAGCGAATTTCGCGTCCTTTACTCATCAGAGCCGCTCCCTTTACCATCCGCTAACCAGGCCTCCACATCCGCGCTCAGAGCAGCATTATCTGGCAATGGATTCATAAGAGGTAGGCCTTTCCGCATTCTTCTGACCTGATTGCTATTAGCTTGGGGTCGCTTGAAGCACTACTCTTACTTTGACCAACTTGGCCCGAACTTTGGTCGAGCACGAGCTCGAACTGCCAACGGCCAACTGCAAACCGCTAACCCCAAACGCCGGTTACGAAAGCCCTATGATACCGGCGCAAAGGCCGAGACCAGCGTCGACGCTCATTTTTCCAAAGGATCGGCGACAAGCGATTGCGAAAGGTAGTCGTCACCGGCCTTGCTCAACTGTCTTCGGTTTTGGCATCTATCCCCACTGGGGTACTTCAGCCATGGAATCAAGCTCGGCCGCTTGATCGTTGCAACGCTCAAGCACCTGGTCACTCCACCCCTCCCCGCCACTTAATGCCTCGAAATGACTGATCCCGTCAGCCAGTATCCTCGCCACGTAGTAACCATTCGGCCCTGTGAATACGCCGTAATTCTCACCTCGGTACAGGTCCATAGCCTTCTCCTTTCTGATAAAACAAAAACCTCCCCAGCCGGCTGGCGGACGCGACTGGAAGCGCTCTTCGAACATGGGTCAGCTCGCTAGTACTTCCTACGACATTAACCGGCGTCCCGATCGGAACTCGCTGGAAGAACAGTGCCGCCATATCACGCGGCATCCGTACGCACCCATGAGAAGCCGGATACCCTGGAAGATAACCGCCGTGCATCCCTACTGCTGGGCTGAACTCCATATAGAATGGCATAGGAGCACAGCGAAAATGACCGCCGGCCGGAACTCGGCTAGCTGGCGTGGCATTTGAGTTCACCACTCGACCCGTAGCGTCCACAACTGAACCGAAGCTCCGCGATCGGTGATCAATATCTTTACTGACTATGTGAAAGTTTCCCCAGGGGGTCGACCAGCCAGCGCGACCGGACGAAATGGGCGAAATTAAAACGACCTTGTTATTTTGCAAAAGAAGGGCTTGTTGCTCCGACAAATTAATGATGACCCGTACATCCGATGCCATGGTAGGGGCTATTGAACAGAGCAGCCAGAGCATCATGAAGAATGCGAATAGTTTCTTCATAAGCGTCTCCTGACTAATGATTAGTTGAAGAAGAGACAGTCTCCTAACCACGCATTGGCCAAGGATGTGCAAAATAATGGCGCCGGTGAACGCTTGGTGGTTCGTCGTTAGTCGCTTGCGGTTAGTTTATACGAAGCAGGCGTCTCATTCTTTGAGCGAACAAAGCTCGTTTGGCTCGACGTTCGCATCGCAGATCGCTGCTTTCCAAGTCGTTTAGAGTTCACGGTTCGCAGTTCACCGTTCACGGTTCACTATTTTTCACCCCTGGGCTGACACTGAGAACTGCGAACCGCTAACGGTAAACCATGAACAAAATACGATCAGGTTCGGCCAAGGGATGGCCTTGGCAGAACCGATCGGGCCTTTATCATGACCATGAAGGAGGTCAAAATGAATCCACCACTTGATGCTGTGAAAAATAGAACTGTAGAGGCAGCCAAGGCCTTCGCCGAACAATTTAACCATTATGAATGGGAGTATCTTTGTTCTTACCAATGGTTCCTGACCGCCGTGGCTCAGGCGCTTGAGACGGGAAATTTTGCCCAGCTTACAACCAGAGCAGAGAACACACTCGTCGACGATAAGATCCGGCTGCGCAGCAGGACGAACAAAGAACCTAAGCATTTCGCTCCTTGGCTAGGGTAGACAGAAGCCTCGCGCAGAGGACGCAAAGGACGCGACGGGTTTCGAATCACTCAGGTTCAGCTAGTCCTTCCGTT
>JAFAHI010000206.1 GCA_019237325.1 Verrucomicrobiota bacterium
CTCCAGCTGGGGTGTCCTACGAGGCGGATCTTGGGCCACCTATGGTGTCCGGCTTCTGGCTACCTCGTATCGCGATGTAGTTTCACCCCAAGATCGAGATGGGACTTACGGGTTTCGCTGCGTGCTGGAGGTGGGAGATGTTGGGGCAGAGGTGAGAAGTGAAAAGTGAAAGGCCTGCCCTGAGCTTCTCGACAAGCTTGAAACAGGCAAGCATTTAGCGCGTCGAATGGGTGATTGGTCGGTAGGGATAAGCTCCTGCTCATCCGGAAAGAAGTTACGAACGGTGCCGGCATCTAGAGTCTAGTTCCTCGGCTGCTTCCCCTCGGATGAGCAGGAGCTCATCCCTACCATCGGAACGGTCCGAAATTTCGTAGGGGCCTCGTTTCGTCCAAAATGAAAAAAGCCCGGGATAAATCCCCGGGCATTCATACATAAAGAAGAGAAAAGGGGTCGCTCTAGCGAGCGTTCTTCCGAGCATTCGCCCAGAAGGCGAACCAGATTTTTTTCTTACCTCGACCAGTCAAGAAGTAAGGATTTTGCTCTCTTGGAATACGTGATGTTTTCATGACCTCGCTGTGATTGGGTACTCCTATATCATTTCGCGTGCCAACGTGGATTGGGTGATGGTTTCGCCGCGCTCCGACCGAGCACGACTTTACCTTAATTGCGAAGCTCGAGACACTTACGTCCCGTCCTTGGGTCTGGAATCCCGGATCTGGGATGCCTGCAGATCTGAATCTAACAGTTGCATGCAGAATCTGACGGCAGGTTCGCAGGATTTATTCGGGTCTGAGTTTATCTTGCGACACGCGGGGGAGCGGCTCAAAACCGGCACGGATAGCTGAAAGGGAGAAACAGACCGGTGAGCGCGCCGAGTTTTTCGCCCTACCTCTCACCCATTCGACGCGCTAAATGCTTGCCTGTTTCGAGCTTGTCGAGAAGCTCAGGGCAGGCCCCTCACGTCTCACGGGTTTCCGGGCGTCGCGTCTTTCCACACGCAACAACTACAACGATTAACCGGCGATCCGGCAGCTGCCCGGACGAGCTATAGACCGGAATGCAATTCCCCTCCGGACCTCTCACCAATCAATTCTCACTTCTCACTTCTTTGAGTGCCGCAGCTGTATGTAGCGGAGCTGGTTCTTTAACCATCGGCGCCTCTTTGCCGACGAGACGATAGAATGTTGGGCCGTCGATACTCTCGGCTTTTAGTAGTTCGGAGGTCACCTTCTCGAGCTGGTCACGATGCGTGGTCAACGTCTCTTTGGCTTTGGCATAGGCGACTGCCAGCAACTTCTTCACTTCTTCGTCAATTGTTCGAGCGGTTTCTTCGCTACAATCCCGCTGTATCTGAAATTGTTGACCGTCGAGAAATGAGGGCTGGCGTTGAGCGCAGTTCGCCAGTCCGACCCGTTCGCTCATTCCGTAAAGCGCTACCATCTGACGAGCGAGAGCGGTGGCTCTTTCAAGATCATTCTGCGCGCCGGTGCTGACCTCGCCAAAAACCACTTCCTCCGATGCTCGTCCGCCGAGCATGCCTTCTATCCGGTGCACCAATTCGGTACGAGTAAGTAGGAATTGATCTTCGGTCGGAAGTTGCATTGTGTAGCCGAGCGCAGCCCGCCCACGCGGCACGATACTGATCTTATGCACCGGATCCGAATCAGGACTGTAGGCCGCCATGAGCGCATGACCTACTTCGTGATAGGCGACTCTCCGTTTTTCTTCTTCGTTGAGACGGCGGCTCTTCCGTTCCGGACCTGCGACTACCTTCTCGATGGCGTCCTCTAGATCACGCTGGCTGATTGCCTTACCGTGCCGTCGCGCCGCGAGCAGCGCCGCTTCGTTAAGAATATTCGCGAGGTCAGCACCGGAAAGGCCGGCCGTCGCCGCTGCGATACGACGTAAGTCAACATCAACCGACAACCGCTTGTCTTTGGAGTGGACTTTCAGGACGGCTTCGCGGCCATCGAGGTCGGGAGCATCAACCACCACTTGCCGGTCAAACCGGCCAGGACGAAGCAATGCCCGATCGAGGACCTCGGGACGATTGGTGGCAGCCAGGATGATAACGCCGGTGTTCGGTTCGAACCCATCCATTTGGACCAGCAGCGCGTTTAACGTCTGTTCACGCTCGTCGTTAACTGAACCAACATGGACGCCGCGCTGACGGCCAATCGCGTCCAGTTCATCAATGAAAATGATACAGGGCGCATGCCCTTTAGCCTGTTGAAACAGATCGCGTACTCGGGCCGCTCCCACTCCCACGAACATCTCAACAAAGTCGCTGCCGCTGATAGAAAAGAAGGGAACTTTAGCCTCGCCGGCGACAGCTCGAGCCAACAGCGTTTTCCCAGTCCCGGGCGGACCTACCAACAGCACCCCTTTCGGAATGCGCGCACCCAAATCCTCGTATTGAGCCGGGCTTTTAAGGAAATCGACCACTTCCTTTAACTCGAATTTAGCTTCATCACAGCCGGCCACATCATCAAACGTGACCTTAGTATCGGAGTCGGCGACCAACCTTGCCCCGCTCCGGCCGATTCCAAAAATGGACTGGCCCGCCCCGCCCATCCGCCGCGCGAGCAGGCTCCATAATACGAACATGAAAGCAATTGGCAAAATCCATGACCCCAGCAACTGGCTCAAGAATCCCGGGCGCTCAGCCCCGTATTCGACGCCGCCGGCCTGTAGTTGTTTTACGAGATCGGGATCTTCAATCCGCTCGGTACGAAAGAAAAACGGCGCCGGCTCCTCTTTCTTTAGTTCCGGGCTCGGTGACGCATTGTTGTGCACCTCTTGGCTCGGTGACGCACTGGGGCTGGCCTCGGCGGCAGGAGCGTTTCCTGCTGCCTGCGGTTTAGGCACGATTTTGCCGTCGATTTCGCTCTCTTTAACGACCGCCTCAGTGACTTCATGCAGTGCCAGATACTGCTTAAACTGGCTATAAGGAATCGTGCGCAGGGTCGCCTGCCTGAACACCTCTTGCCACGCCCAGAGGAGAAACAGAGTAACTAGAAAATAGATAATGATGAAGCGCCATTGCGGCCCCTGTTTGTCGACCTTGGCCGGCTTCTTGATCGGCAGCGTTATGCGCGGCTCTTTTTTCATATGATAAAACCCCAGCCGGGCGACGCGGCAGTCCGGATGTGCCTGCGCCCCCGAGTGTAACGCAATAAACCTAGCTGCTAGATCCGGCCCAGCAATGATGCTTTTGGATGGGTATCTTTTGATCAAACATTCCGGCTGGGATTTCGCAGCTTTTACCGACGGTCAGTTTTTCTGTAGATAGGAATTTATCGCTTTCTCCCAGTCGGCCCCTCTCGCTCGGTCGGCGACTCCGAATTGCTGAACAGGCTCGTTAGCCGCGACGCTGAGAGCTGTCCGATCATATACGACAGAGACCTTCGTGCTGGCAGAGTCGAGAGCAAGAAAAGTGAGGTTGATGGTCGTCACCATCACGTCACTAATGAAGTAGGCGTATTGAATGTGATGCCGTTCAACGTCGAAGGCGGTGTTCACCCATACGGCCTGATGTGCGCCATGCCTTACCGTAAAAACTGTTCCTTCGATATCTGCGGCGGGGCTTGGATAAACAAACCGGGGATTCCAATCGGCCCCGGCCCACGACCTTTCGCCACCCGGCCCAAATAGCGGAAACGCGACACTGTAGGGAGCGCGGACGGTGAGGTCGAACTCGGTTCGAACGTGCACGAGAGAACCCGGCGCGCCGGAATCGTCATCGGCTGGAGATAGAAGAGGCATAAGGGTAATTGCTCCCACGATGATCAGGGATGAGAGCTTGGATTTTATCACGAACGCTCCTTAAGGTTGTGGCTGTCTTCTGCGGTAAGCGTCAAACCGTAGATAGCCTTGAGTTGGTCGATTTCTTTCAGGGTATCCCGAGTAAAGGCGGCCTTACCTTCAAAAGCGTGAAGCACGATTCCTTCGAGTAGATCTCCGAGAGACATATCTTTCAGCTCCGCAACGGCCTTGAGGACTTTGAGCAGCCGTTTTTCGAGGCGCACGCCGGTCTGAACGCGGTCGATTTCGACGTTGGACATTGGTACATATGTATTAATGTATGGAGGCGGGCGCAATTTGTTTTGTGCGAAAGCCGGCCGCACTTTATCCCGAAGGGACCTAGTGAAGCTAGCCAGGCAACTTATTACCTGGAATTGATCCGCACGGAAGATCCGTTCCGTAGGGTACGGTGTGAAGGGATTTAAACCGATTTACCGCTTAAACGATGCGTTTGTGAAAGTCCGGGCACGTTCAGACGCCAAAGAGCAATCGGCACCCGGGGACCTCTTCACACCGTCCCCTACGGGACGGGTCCCGGTTTTGGGCGCGCCCCAGGCAGTAAACTGCCTGGCTACCTTCATCAGTCCCTTCGGGACAAGAATTCCATTCGCCCATACGTCGACACGCCGTAACGCCCAAACTCCGACGCGCCAACTACGGTCTCGTCGGTTTCACACCCGAGAAATCCAGCTTCGTTTCCTTGGTAATGGGGTCAGGGGCCGACGGTTGTTGCTTAAAATCGAAACAACTGAGCATGTTGTTCGCGGCACGATCGCGATCGGTTAAAGCCGGCAGACTAAATCGCGTTTCAATTAGCTTTAACGGCGATGTGAAATCGAATTGGGTGTGGTCCACAAAACCGGCGCGCGCGTAAGGCGAAATTACTAGTGCCGGTACTCGGAAGCCGTAGCCGTACTTGTCTACTTTCGGCGGAGGAACATGATCGTAAAAGCCGCCAAAATCGTCCCAGGTAATGATGATGGCGGTGTCCTTCCAATACGGGCTATTCATGATGGCGTTAACTAATCCAGTTACATGCCACATACCGCGGGCGGAATCCCAAGGAGGATGTTCGCTGTCCGGCGCGGTCGGTACGATCCAGCAAACGCTGGGTAACTGGCCATTTTTGATGTCTGTGAAGAAATCGGCCAGCGGCACCACCTTCTTCATCAGCGCACTGTCAGGGGCGAAATTCTTAAAGCCAGGTAGCGGATTCCAGAGGCTGTGCAGTCGAGGATTAGGCTTCTCGTCATAGTATTTCCAGGCGACTCCATTGCTTTCCAATAGTTCGGCGGCCGTCTTAAAATCGTAGACACCCTCTTTGCGAGCGACGGCCGGTCCGGGATTGTTCACGAGACCGCCGGATTGGGCCGCCACTGTATAAAGATGATTGGGCTCACTGGGACCGGTGAGCGAAGAAAAGAAACGGTCGCACAACGTGTACCGGCGGGCATACTCCCAATAGTTGGGGACCTCGTGATAATCGTAGTACGAGATGGTATTTAGAACCCAACCCGGCGGCGGGCCGGCCGGAGCCGACTTTGCTTTTTTCCCGAAAAACTGGCCGTTTGTGATGTTCGGATTGAATATCGGTCCACCAGACTCCACTTGACCCGAATCCGGCTTGATCTTTTCAGGGTCGATATTTGGCACGTCGCCCTGCCAATAGTAATGCAACGCTCGCGGCCACTCAGCCCAGAGGAAACCGTCCATTTTGCCGCCATCATAGGCTAGCTGAGCGGCTTGCCAGCTGTGATTGAGGTCATGCGGGAGGGCGGTCTTGTTTAAATGGAATGGGGCAACTTCTGGTTTGCCTCCGGGCCGGTACGCGAGCTTCAAATCGGCCGGGATACCGTCAGCTCCCGGATAGGTACCGAAGTAGTGATCGAAAGTGATGTTCTCCTGAATGATGTAGATGACGTGATTGATGGGAATCTCAGGAGAATTTTCGGCTGCTCCCGCGTCGCCTACGATCCAAAGCCAACCTATCGATGCCAAAGCCAGTTTGAAATTCATAGAGCGTTCACAGTTCACGGTTCGCAGTTCGCAGTTCGCGGTTCACGGTTCACGGTTCACGGTTCACAGTTGGTGGTACAAGGCGCTAGCACATCAGCTTACGCGGCCGGCAACACGCATACTTAACACAGCAGTGCAGCGAAAATGCCAATTCTTCAATGTTCCGGCCTGCTGCATATTCTTGACTAGAACCAGCCGTGGATCATTACCGAACCGTGAACGTGAACCCGTGAACCCGTGAACAGCGAACCGTGAAAAGCGAACCGTGAACAGCGAACCGTGAACCGTGAACCGAGAACTGCGAACCGCAGAAGCGTCTGGCAAACCATCATCTCGTGGCACTCGGATGCGGGGGACGGCGGGTACGATTGGTGGCAAGGCATTCGCGCGGCGGTCGGCATCTCAATTCCAACCGCCATCGGCCTGCTTAGCGGCCACCTGAGCTGGGGAATTCTCACCGGGTTGGCTGCGTTCTGGACCCTGCTCTGCGATATGGGCGGCGCCTATCGCCAAAAAGCGCTCACTATCGCCGGATCCGGTCTAGTGCTTTTGCTGGCCTACGTATTCGGCGCCTGGGTGACTCAATCCGTTGCCGGTTATATCATTGGCATTTTTGTTTGGGCTTTTGTGATGGCGCTGGTGGGGGTAGCCGGGAATGCCGCTTCCCAAGCCGGCCTGATCAGTACCACGATTGTGGTAGTGGCGGTGGTTCTTACCGCGCCGCACGAATTTTGGACTCGGTTAATTCTTTGTACCGGCGGCGTGCTTTGGGGAGCGGCGCTCATACTTGCCTTGTGGCCGGTCCACCCGTTCTTGCCGCTGTTTCAAGTGATATCGAAAAGCTGCGGCCGTCTGGGAGATTTGCTCGATTCGGTGTGGGTCGGCGCTCCCAAATCGGGATACGGCGCCTCGAATCTGCAAGTGGCATTGGCCTACGACGGTCTGCTTACCAGCATCGAAGAGAGTCGAAAGGTTTGGGGAGCAGTTCGAGTCCGGAGAGCGGGACCCAGCCTTCGCAGCACTCAGCTGTTAGATCTTATCGAGAACTTGGATACCGCCGGTAAGATCGTCATCGGTTTCCGAGGAGTACTTAATTTGCTTGGCCAGGAACCTTGGTTTGATTCCGTGCGGGATGAACTTCGCGAGTTCACGGATGTTTTGACTAGGCTCACTCGGGAGATCAGCAGCGCCGTCGCCCGGCGCGGCGCCATCATCGATAGCACCGACCTGCAAACCGCCGTCGACCGGCTTTTGCCTCGACTCCAAGAATCGGAGTCGGCTGCCAAATACGATTTTACCCGGCACGAGCTGAGGAGAACCGTCGAACTGCTGGCTAGAGAATTTAGTTGGCTGGCTGAAACGACCGGCCAACTGAGAACGGGTGAAGCCAACCCACCGCATCGAGCTCAGGAACCTCCTCGCCCCAGATTGGAGCGACGAAACCTCATTACGGAACTTCGGAACAATTTCTCCTTCCAATCCAGTGCATTCCGTCACGCCCTTCGACTCGCGGCAGCGTCTGCCATTGCCGGGATTCTGGCTTCTGCATTTCATCTGACTCGCGGTTACTGGATCCCGATGACCGTTGTGGTGGTGTTAAAGCCAAACTTCGGCGGGACCCTGCATCGGGCGGTGCAGCGAATAACTGGGACCGTTGCCGGCGCGCTCCTAGCGGCGCTGTTTTTATGGATCGTTCATGATACCTGGTGGTTGTTAGGGATTCTGGCGCTGCTGTCATTCGCAACGCTTACGCTCAGATGGGTGAACTATGTGGCCTTTTCCTTGGCGCTAACCCCCATGATCATGGTGATGCTGGATCTGGCCCATCCCGGCACCGTCACCGACAGTTTCCTGAGGATTCTCCACACCATCATCGGCGGCCTGCTGGCGATCGTTGCGGGCTATCTTCTTTTTCCATTATGGGAACGCAGCAAACTGCCCAGCCAGCTTGCTGAAGCCTATCTAACCACGTCGCTGTTCCTGCAGGCTCTTTTCGCATTGGGTAAAGAACGACTATCGGTCACAGAAATGCGGAAAAAGAGCGGCTTGGCTGTCGCCAACGGGGTGAACGCAGGCCAGCGATTACTGAGCGAGCCACCTCACCTGCGGGGTGATGTAGAGCCGGTGTTGGCCAGTATTAACTTTTGCCGGGATATTTTTTATTCGCTGTCAGCAATGGCGCATCTGCCAAAGGAAAAACTTGAGCAGATTCGATCCGTGACGGTGCAGCCAATTGCTCGCGAACTAGCCAACGATCTAGACAAGCTCGGAGTGAGTCTGCAAAGCGGCCAACCACCGAAACCGTTGCCGAAGGATTTCGCGCGATTGAATGGTTGGAAGGATAAGCAGGAGGATTGCGCCCAGAGCGCTGCGCCGGAAAAGGGTACCAATAATTCGTGGATTCCTTTTTACCTGAATGCGCTCGTTGATCAGGTGAAGCTTGCTCATGAGGCGGTGACGCGACTCGAGCGGAACAAAGGTTTGTAAGCGGAGAGGGGTCGCCACCCGTGGAGCGCTGCCTCGCTTGCGAGGCCGATGGTAAGCAAGGGCATATTATGATGCATGCCTTTTTCGATCAGCGCTCTGTGTCGAGTAGCTCTGCTTCTTCACACAAGAGTGCAGCCAAACATGAACCTCCCCGCCCTCAGTCATCATCGGCCACCAAAGCGAGGCGCCGCTCCACGGGTGCCGACCCCTTTCGGCCTCGCAAGCGAGGCAGCGCTCCATGGGTGGCGACCCCTTGGGCCTCGCAAGCGATGCAACCCTCCACGGTTTCCTTGATCCCCCAAGCGGCCTCGGGCAGAATACGGCGCAAACACGACCATAAATGTCACTCGACGCTCATCGAAGGCCTTCTCTGTCCAGTTTTCAGTTCCTCGTCTATGTCTCGGGCGGGTTTGCCATGAATCTTACCAATCTGGTCCTCTCACAATGGCTCTATGAGAGGTTCGTTATCGGGGGGATCGTGGGCACTACCGCCTTTTCGTTGATCTTATTGGCTGGACGGTTAACCGACGGAATTTCTGACCCGTTCATCGCGTACTGGACCGATATCAGTTATAGCCGTTGGGGACGGCGGATTCCCTTTTTGGTTATCGCTACCTTGCCATTGGCCATTATATGCTTCTTGCTCTGGTGCCCTCCCGAAAGAGCGTCGGAGACGATGCGGATTATTTATGCGGCCGCCGTTTGTCAGGGTTACTTCTTATTTTACGGTTTGGTGGTTACGCCTTATCTTGCCCTGTTACCGGAGATCGGTAATTCACCTCGCGAAAGATTAAACCTGACTACCGGCCAAGGTGTGGCCACGTTGGTGGGAACGCTGGTGTTTGCTTTGTCCGGCTTGATCATTCAGCAGTTCGGTTACCAGGCCCTAGGTCTAGTGTTAGGATTGGCGGTCTTGATCTCGTTTTATCCGATCACGTTCTTTATCCGAGAAAAACCATCCGCTGAAAAGACCAAGGGATCATTAACCGGCTTGTTTCGTTGGATCTGGGAGGTGCTTACTAACCGGGATTTCCTGCCGTTGTTGATCGGCACTTCTCTTTATTGGTTCGCATTGAACCTTCTATTGATGTTGGTGCCTAGGTGGGTCCAAGTGCGGCTGGATCTATATAAGGAGGCGGTGACCTGGTTGATGCTGCCCTTCATCGCCACAAATCTGGTGGGATTCTTCTTTTTTAATTGGCTAGCAAAAAGGATCGGGAAGTTTGCCTCGCTGATGTTCGTATTTGCTCTCTCTGGGGTCGTGTTCTGCCTTTTCGGATGGTCAGATCAGTTAGGCATCCCAGTATCTCCGCTGGTTTGCGCCCAAGTTGTCTGCGGCTTGGCTGGGTTACCGGTAGCCGGTTTTGGGGTGTTAGCTTTTGCCTTGCTGGCAGACGTTATTGACACCGATGCCGGGCGTACCGGCACCCGTAGGGAAGCAATCTATTTCGGTGTCCAAGCGATCTTGCAGAAGTCGATGATTGGTCTCTCGGTCGTCTCATTTGCCCAAATTGAAGGGGCGCTGGGACCAGTTGGACTCCGTTGGACCGCAATTATTGCCGGTCTGGCTTGCCTGGCGGCGTTGATCTGCTTTTCCCGGTACCGGCTGAAGGCAGGGGGGGAAGAGTTAGCGGTTAGCAGTTAACAGTTAGCAGTTAGCAGTTAGCAGTTGGCAGTTGCGGTTGACCAATAGGACTTATATGTCCCGACCATCAAAGGAAACGGCTAGCCGATAACTGGTAACAGCGAGCCGTAACAACCTAAAACTTAAAACTTAAAAGCTACAACCTATAACCGGCCTAGTAGCGGTAGTATTCTGGCTTGTAGGGACCCTCGACGGGGACGCCGATGTATTCTGCCTGTTTTTCGCTCAGCTGGGTGAGTTTAACTCCGATCTTCTCGAGATGGAGGCGGGCGACTTCTTCATCGAGTTTCTTGGGCAGGATATACACTTTTGGGGTGTTGGTATCCTTATTCTTCCAAAGATCGATCTGAGCCAGAACCTGATTTGAGAAAGAGTTGCTCATCACGAACGAGGGATGGCCGGTAGCGCAGCCCAAGTTTACTAGACGGCCTTCAGCCAACAGGAAAATCTCGTGCCCGTCCGGGAACCGGAATTTGTCTACTTGCGGCTTGATATTGGTGCTTTGAATTCCCGGAAAAGCCTTGAGCTTGTCGACCTGAATCTCATTATCGAAATGGCCAATATTACAGACCACAGCTTGGTCCTTCATTTTGGCGATGTGTTCCACAGTGATAACATCACAGTTCCCGGTGGTAGTGACATAGACATCGCCACGACCTAAGGTGTCCTCGATGGTGGTGACTTCATAACCTTCCATCGCAGCCTGCAACGCATTGATCGGATCGATCTCGGTGATAATCACGCGCGCACCCTGACCGCGTAGCGATTGAGCACAACCTTTGCCGACATCACCGTAACCGCAGACCACGGCAATCTTCCCGGCCAGCATCACGTCGAGCGCGCGGTTAATCCCATCCACGAGCGAATGCCGGCACCCGTACAGATTATCAAACTTCGACTTGGTTACCGAGTCGTTCACGTTGAACGCCGGAACTAACAGCTTCCCGGTTTCCTGCAGCTTGTAGAGGCGATGGACACCGGTCGTCGTTTCTTCCGAGACGCC
>JAFAHI010000300.1 GCA_019237325.1 Verrucomicrobiota bacterium
TAGCCTCCGCAGGAGCGAGATTGTTTACACCTATGCAGTATCTGCCAATTCGTATCGCCGACCGCGAGTTCCAATCCCGCCTGTTAGTCGGGACCGGAAAGTTCCCTAGCAACCTCCTGATGCAGGATGCTCTGGAAGCGAGCGGAACTCAGATCGTGACGGTCGCCTTGCGCCGAGCCGATCTGTCGGGACGCCACGATCCTTTCGCGAACATTTTAGATTTCATCGATCCTGCTCGCTACCTCCTGCTGCCAAACACCAGCGGAGCCATGAACGCGGATGAAGCCGTCCGTCTCGCCCGACTAGCGGCATCTGCGGGCTTGCCCAAGTGGGTCAAGCTCGAGATTCATCCCGATCCCCACTACCTGTTGCCAGACCCGATTGAAACCCTTCTCGCCGCTGAACGCCTGGTAAAAGAAGGTTTTGTGGTATTGCCCTACATCAATGCCGATCCCGTTCTCGCTAAACGCCTCGAGGAAGTCGGGACTGCGACCGTGATGCCTCTGGGCTCACCCATCGGCAGCAACCAAGGCCTACGCACTCGAGACCAAATCCGCATCATCATCGATCAGGCTCTGGTCCCGGTGATCGTGGACGCCGGCCTCGGCGCACCCAGCCATGCCGCCGAAGCCATGGAACTCGGCGCCGATGGAGTACTGGTGAACACCGCCATCGCCATCGCTTCCGATCCCGTCCGGATGGCCATCGCCTTCAAGAGCGCCGTCGAAGCCGGCCGCATCGCCTACGAGGTCGGCCTCGGCCACGAACGCGCCATCGCCACCGCCACCAGTCCCCTCGAGGCTATCCTCCGCCAAAATGCGTAGCCCCCAGCTACAAGCATCGTCCTCGTACTCGTCGTCGAAGGGCCCACGGGAATATCCGCGCTGCAGGCGCCTCTTACCGCTGCGATGTTTCCGTTCCACTCCGTCCACTCCCGTCCACTAAGTCCACTCCGTCCACTCGACCCCTCCGCTCACCACAATTCGAGGACGAGGAACGACGACGAGTACGAGAACGATGCGACATCCCCACCCCGATGCCCGCACCTAACCTCCTAGAAGTCGACTCCATGAACGTCTGGTTCCCGACCAGAACCGGAATTCTCCAGCGGACCTCTGGTTTCGTTAAAGCGGTCACGGGCGTCAGTTTTTCCGTCGGTCCGGGAAAAACCGTTGGCTTGGTCGGCGAGAGCGGCAGCGGCAAAACAACCGTGGGCAAAGCGATCCTAAAATTGATCCCCATCACATCTGGCACGATCCGATTCGCCGGCGTGGATATCACGCCTCTATCGGGTTTAGAGTTCCGGCCCTGGCGACGACAGTTTCAGATGATCTTTCAAGATCCATTCGGTTCGTTGAATCCCCGGTGGACCATTCTGCAAATCATCAGCGAGCCCCTTAAAATTCATTTCCCGGAACTGAGCCGTCGGCAACGCGAAGAACGTGTGGCTCAATTGCTGCAAAAGGTCGGTCTCTCTCCCGAACACCGCTACCGGTTTCCTCACGAATTCAGCGGCGGCCAACGCCAGCGCATTGGCATCGCCCGGGCATTGGCAGTCGAACCAAAATTAATTGTGTGCGACGAGGTGGTGAGCGCCCTGGATGTCAGTGTCCAAGCTCAAATCGTGAACCTGCTTCAAGACCTGCAGGATGAGCTCGGGCTTTCTTACCTCTTTATCTCTCACGATCTTGCAGTCGTGGAACATATCAGCCATGATGTCGTCGTCATGTTCCGCGGTCAGATTGTTGAAAAGGCCGATGCTGTCTCGATTTATACGCATCCACAGCACGACTACACTCGAAACTTGCTCGCCAGCGTTCCTTCTCTTGATTAGAATCTTGCCAGTTTCATGAATTTGTTTCTTCGGAAATTGTTGGGCATGAATTGGTTGCTGGCGGTGATCGCGATCGCCCTAGCCGTCTTCGGGGTGGTGGCCATTTATAGCGTCACCTTCATGCGGGAAGAGCAGTATCTCCAAGAAATGTGGAGACGCCAGATCGTCTGGTTGGTGATCGCCATCGTCGGCTTCTTCGTCACTTCCTTTGTCAACTACCGGGTCTGGCTTTCGAACGTCGTTTTCCCGCTTCTTATGTACCTAGCCGGGCTCGGTTTTTTGGTGCTGACCCATTTTTTTGGCCGTACCACTTACGGTGCTAAGAGCTGGTTAGAGCTCGGCCCGATCAGTTTTCAGCCCGCTCAGTTCGCTATCGTTTCCACCTTGCTCTTGCTTTCCTGGTTGCTGGCTAACACCGGGAATTGGCAGGGGTTTTGGCCCACCGTAGGCCGTATCGCGAGCTGCGCCGCGATCATCGCGCCTCCGTGGCTGCTAATCCTGATTCAGCCCGACCTCGGCGAGTGTCTCGTAATGTTGCCGCCGCTCTTGGCTCTCTTCTTTGTGGGCCGGATCCCGAAGCGGTACCTTTTGGTGATCATCATTCTGGCGGTCGCGATTGTACCGGTCGTCGCGAATTTCGGTCTGAAGACCTATCAACGCGAACGTCTGACCACCTTTATCGATCCAGATTACGACCCCCAGGGCGCCAGCTGGACCATCAATCAGGCGCTCATCGCCATCGGATCTGGCGGATTTAACGGAAAAGGATTCGCTGCACCCAATACGCAAATCCAGCTTGGATTCCTTCCTTCGACCATTGTCCATACCGACTTCATCTTTGCCGGTATCTCCGAACAGTTCGGCTTTGTTGGTGATGTCACTCTTATCGCAGCCTACGCGGCCTTGCTGCTCACTGGCCTACTCATTGCCTCAATCGCCCCGGATGAACTCGGCAGATTAGCTGCCGTCTCCATCGTCGCGCTCATCTTCACTCACGTGTTCATGAACATCGGCATGAACATTTCCATCACCCCAATCACCGGTGTCCCTCTCCCGCTGATCAGTTATGGCGGCTCTTTCCTGGTCCTAATCCTCTTCGCCCTGGGTGTGCTAGAGAGCATCTGGATCCACCGCCATATCCGCCAAACCCGCAGCAGCAACACAATGACCTACGCCTCCGCCTATGTGCGCTAGGCGAAGCTCCTGCTTCGCCTAGCGCACATAGGCGATATAGCGGTTGGCGGCTGACCGGCTCGCGGATGCGAGCCGGTCAGCCGCCAACCGCTTGGTACTTTCTCAGCCCCTGCCTCCACATCAGTTGCGTCGCGGCCCCGGCCGCCGTCACCCAAAACGCCTGCACCCCAAGCCCAAACCAAAGATCCGTTCCGTGCACCCGGTTCATCAGCACCGAAACCGGAAAATAAAGTTCATAAGGAAACGGCAACCAATTCAGCACCTTCTGAACCGCCTCCGGCATAAACGCGAGCGGAAACATTCTGCCGCTCAACATGTACTCGAACGAATAGACGATAAAAACGACGGTCGAAATCTCCAACATCCAGAACGCTAAGAGCGCAATCGAGATCGTGATAAAGAACTGCAACAGCGCCGCCATCGCCGTTGTCCATATTGCTACCAACCACAACCCGGAGTCAGACGGCCAACTAAAATAGCTGGCAGTAAAAACGAAGAGACACAGAAACACCGGCAAAGTCATCGCCGTGAAAAGCAACCGGCTACTGGCGAAAAGGCTAAACCGATACAGCAGATAATCGATCGGTTTCACCAGAAACGCACTGATCTGTCCCTCCCGGATGTCGGCCGCGATCCGAAACTCATCATCTTTAGGCGTAACCAACCCGTCGAGGAACAAGACGAGCAAAAAATAGGCAATAACCGTTCGAAAATCGAACCCTCCAACTCCCTTGTCTCGTTGGTCAAACACGACCCCCCAGATCAGCACCGTCCCCATCAAGGGCAACAGTTCAAAGAGGGACCGGAGAAAGAAATTCCACCGATAAACAAAGGTATCCTGCAAGCCCACATCGAACGCCTTCAAATAAACCCGAAGATTCCACATAGAAGGAGTTCGAGGAGTTCAAGTAGTTGCAGGAGTTCAGGAGTGCTGCTGGCAGAAAGCTGCAATGCGAAGCGGTAGCAACTCGGAAAGCTAGTGCGGAAAGCCGGCGTTCATTCTGAACTCCTGCAACTCCTTGAACTCCTAATATACTTTGATGTACGCCTTCTCCCGCAACCCATCCAACCACCGCTGTGTCGCCTTCTGCTTCTCGACCTGCGTCAGCTTTTTCGCAATGTTATCCCGCACGTCGTTCAACGCCGTGATAGCCGGGTCCTTCCTATCCTCACAATAGAGCAAATAGAAAGAATCACCGATCTGAACCACCGGGCTTACCTCTCCCTTTTTCAAAGCAAAGGCGGTCTTGGTCAGGTCCTGGTTCAAGGTCTTCTCATCGACCCAACCCCAGTCACCACCGTTCTCCGCGGTTCCATCCATTGAATACGTCTTCGCTAGAGTCGAGAAATCGCCTCCATGCGTTGCCTTATCCCGGATATCATCGGCCATCTGTTTGGTGGTCTTAGCCGAGTCGGTCACCAAAGGATCGGAATTCAATACGATCATCCGAAGCTTCACTTGGGCCGGCGTCGCGAACTCTTGCTTGTTCGCATTGTAATAAGCGGTCACTGCCTCCGGCGATGGCGTAAAATTGTCGTCCTTCAACTTGTTCTGACGCATCACCTGTACGGTGATCTTCTCTTTCTCCTTATCCCGGAATTTGTTCAATGAATAACCCTGCGCCTGCAGGGTTCGCACAAAGGCCTGACGATCGCCCCCGAACTCATCCTTGATAATCTCTTGAACCTGTTCTTCGACGACGTAGTCGGGAAGCTGATATTCTTTCTTTTTAAATTCCTGCAGGATCAGCTGCCGGTTGATCAGATCGTTCAACACCGCCAACCGCGTTTCCTTGATCTTGTCGATCAGCTCTTGGCCAGTGTACTGCTGCTTCAGAGACTGTTCCTCAGGAGCAGCAACTTCTTGGACTTGGGAAAACGTGATAACGTCGCCGTTGACCACTGCGGCTATCCCATCGATTACCTCGGCCTCCGCCCACGCAACCCCTGGCACAAGTAGCAACGCGACGAACGAAACGCGACAAACAATCTTCTGTAGCATGCCTATGATTATGAAAGCCTCCGTAGGAGGGACAACAACTCGGCGAGCCTAGATTGCGGGTCTGGTGAAGTCAAGCGGGGAAACCGGTCGCCAATCAGCAAATAGTCTCCTCCCCGCAGCAGCATCACTTTCTTCTCTTTCACCTCCACTCGCGCCACTCGAGCTTTGCCGGCGACCAAATTAATTTCCGTCATCAATAATAGATTGCTGACCGCGTCCGGAAGCGGCCCGAACCGATCCCTCCACTCCTTCTGGAGCTTGTTTAAATCCTCGGTATTTATCGCCGCGGCCAGCTTCTTATACGCCTGAATTCGCAAATGCGGCTGAGGAATATAATCGGCCGAAATGAATGCCGGCGCCTTTGCCTCGCCGGCGGTCACAAACTCCGATTCGTTCGTTGCCACAAAATCAAGCCGCAGAACCGCCTCCGCCCGTCCCCTGGCTTTCTTACCTTTGAGCTTCTCAACCGCGTCGTGCAATAGCTGGCAATAAAGCTCAAATCCGACATTCGTGATGTGCCCACTCTGCGCCGTTCCCAGGATGTTTCCGGCACCCCGAATTTCCAGGTCACGCATCGCGATCTTAAATCCGGCTCCCAGACCTGAATATTGCTTGATCGCATTGATTCGCCGGCGAGCCGCTCCTACCCCCATCAATTCCCGCGGCAACATAAGATACGCGTACGCCTTGTGTTGAGCTCGTCCCACCCGGCCTCTCAACTGGTAAAGATCAGCCAGCCCAAATCGATCCGCTCGATCAATGATGATCGTGTTCGCGTTCGGGATATCTAACCCACTCTCAATGATCGTGGTCGAGATCAGGACATCAATCTCTCCCTCGACGAAGCGCTGCATCACGCGTTCCAGTTCTTCTTCATCCATCTGCCCGTGCCCGATCTCAACCCGCGCCGCCGGACAAAGCTCCAATACCCGCTCTTTGACCCGCTGAATCGAATGGATCCGGTTATGCAGAAAATAGACCTGTCCTCGCCGCTTCAGTTCTCGTTGAATGGCGTCTCGAATTATGCGCTCGTCGTACCCACAGACGATCGTTTCGACCGGTAACCGGTTCGGTGGTGGCGTTTCAATGACCGACATATCTTTGGCGCCCACCAAGGAGAGATACAGTGTGCGTGGAATCGGCGTCGCCGAAAGAGTGAGCACATCCACCAATTTGAATCGCTCTTTCAAGAGTTCTTTATGCCGAACCCCAAACCGTTGCTCCTCATCGACGATCACCAGCCCGAGGTCCTTGAACTCGATATCCGGCGACACCAACCGGTGAGTCCCAACAACAATATCCAGAGATCCGTCCCGAATCCCTTTAATCGTTTTTCGCTGTTCCCCCGCCGATAGGAACCGGCTCAACATCCCCACCGTCACCGGATAATCCGAGGTCCGCTCCCGCAACGTTTGATAATGTTGTTGCGCCAAGACGGTCGTCGGCACCAACATCGCCACTTGTTTCCCCCCCATCACCACCTTAAACGCAGCCCGAATCGCAACCTCGGTTTTGCCGAACCCGACGTCCCCGCAAATCAATCGATCCATCGGCTGCTCGGATTCCATGTCCCTCTTGGTATCCTCGATCGCTCGCAATTGATCCCCGGTTTCCTTGTAAAGAAACGAAGCCTCAAATTCAGCCTGCCATTTTGTATCCGGCAAAAACTTGTACCCGGTCAGAGTCTGCCGTTCAGCCTGAAGCTTCAACAACCTGGCTGCGTAATCGAAAACCGCAGTCTCAGCCGCTTTCTTCGCTCTCGCCCATTTGCTATCGCCCAGCGTGCTTAACGCCGGAAAACGTTTACCCAGGCCAACATACCGCGAAATCAAGAATGCTTGCTCGAATGGAACATAGAGCTTGGCGTCATCGGCAAACTCAAGAACCACACACTCCGATTCCGTTCCGTCCTGTTCCAACTTTCGGATGCCATTGTACTTCGCAATCCCGTACTCCAGATGAACCACGTAATCGCCTTCGGCCAATTCGCTGAAATCGACCGGTGCTCGTCCCCCGCGCAACCGGGAACGCCGCAAGGCCAGCCGCCGGGCGCTCGGGCTTTGGTACCGGCCAAAAATCTCAGCGTCGGAGAGCACCGCCAGCTTGCCGCTCTCATAAGTGAAACCGTGATTCAAAACCCCAACCGCAAAAACGATCTGTTCTACATCCAGCTCGTTGTCGGTGAAAACGTCTCTTAGCCGTTCCAGCTCACCCTCATTGTGGCAGACCGCCAAAACGCGCCATCCTTCATTTAACCACTGGCGAAGCTGGTTCAACGCTTGCTCGCGCTTGGTCTCCTCTACCAGGAAATCGCCCGCTTCGAAATCGTGAAACCCGGAAGGATAGAACGCGGTTTCGAAATCCTCGGTCCCTTCCGTATCAAGCGTCCCGGCGCTGATTCGAACCGGCGCCGCCTCATACCCCGACTCGATATCAATCAACAAATCGCCACGCTGAATATAATCCGCGAGGCGCGAACCGTTGGATTCCGGCTCCCCCAGAAAGATTTCGCCCCGGTCAACCACCTGAACTGCAGTCTGATCATCGAGATCGAACTCGCGTAATGAATCAACATCGTTACCGAACAATTCGATGCGCAACGGTAATGCGTGTTGTAGCGAGAACACATCGATGATGCCTCCTCGCACCGCGAATTCACCCCGGCCGCTCACCTGCCCCACCTGCTGATATCCGCACTTCAATAACCCCTCGATTAATGCGGTTCGTTCCAGCGTCTCCCCCCGCTTGACGATAAAGGTTTGGCTACCGACGCGTTCTCGATTCGGAACTGCGTCTTCCAGTGTCGCCGCGGTCACCACCACGACAGCCCGTTTTCCCTCGGCCAAATGCTGAAGCACGTTCAGCCGTTCTGCCACAACCTCCGGATCCGGAACCGCTCCTTCAATCGCTGGCGCCTCCAGCTCTGGGAAAAACCAAGCGGTGATCCCCCAGTTTAGCAGGCCGTTGAAAATCTCTTCCTGCCGGCGTGCATCCGGACAGATCAACCAACAATTCCGCGACGCAAAATAGCGGACCGCGCATGCCGCCACAAACGCCTGAGCCGGTTCACATACCTGCTCAAACCAAGCCCGCCCTGAGCTCGCCGAATGGGCTTGCCCTGAGCTCGTCGAACGGGCCTGCCCTGAGCTCGTCGAACGGGCTCGTTTCTTGAACCTTCGAACGAATTGCTTCGACTCAGCAATCAGGTCAACCACTGACTGAAGAGCCCCTTCGCGGCGGATCGCACCCTTCTGCTCATCCCCTGACCGTCCACTCCCATTCTTCCGCTGCCGTTTTGCCACCGGCAATTCCTTATCGGTGCTTTGCACTTCCACTAAGTCCACGTCGTCCACTCTGTCTCCTAGGCCTCCGCTCCAGCCTAGGCTATAACTTTTCAGTGCTTCGCACCTCCACTAGGCTTCGCACAGCTTTTCATTCGCGCGCATTCGCGTCAATTCGTAGCCTGCCGCGCCGTAGGCTTGGCGAAGGCGGGTTCCCTTTTTGTGCTTTTTGCGCCTTTTCGCGGCCAATTCTACGTTTTTGAGCTCGCGCAGCGCGCCCTCCTAGCTCCTAGATTCTAGCTCCTAGCTCCTGCCCTCTATTGAAAACTCAACTCCTTCGTAATCCCATACCTCTCAATCCGCTTCCGCAACGTCGCACGCGTCACCCCCAACAACTTCGCCGCTTTCACCTGGTTCCCTTTGGTCCGCTTCATCGCCGACACCGTGAATTCCCGTTCTAGCCAGGGTAAAAGCTGAATCGACGGATCCAACGCCGCTGCGTCCAACAACGTTTCCACCGCCACATCCAGACTCGGTTTAGCGCCTCCGTCACCAGAGGTCGGAATATGATCCCCGTTAAAATGATCCGTTTGACCCGCAGTTCCCAGCGGTATGTCTTTCGGCAAAAGCACATCGCTTGTCGCCAACACACACGCTCGTTGAATCGTGTTCTCGAGCTCCCGCACATTCCCAGGCCAAGGATAATCCTCCAAAACTTTGATCGATTCGGCCGACAAGGTCACCTGGGGCAGATGTTTCTGCGTAGCAATTTTCTTCAAGAAATATTCCGCCAACAAACGGATATCTTCTTTCCGCTGCCGTAACGGCGGCAAATGAATCCGGACCACGTTTAACCGATAAAACAGATCTTCCCGGAACTGTTTCTTCGCCACCTCTTGCTCCAGCGTTTTATTTGTCGCAGCAATAATCCGGACATCGGTCTTGATCACCGCGTTTCCGCCCACTCGCGAAAACTCGCCTTCCTGCAATACGCGCAGGATTTTGCTCTGGACGGGCAACGCCATCTCTCCAATCTCATCCAGGAACAACGTACCCCCGTTACTCTGCTCGAATCGGCCGATTCGCTGCGAAGCCGCTCCGGTAAACGCGCCCCGTTCGTGACCGAACAATTCGCTTTCCAAAAGATTCTCCGGAATCGCCGCGCAGTTAATCGCAATAAACGTCTGCGAGCTCCGGTTGCTATAATGATGGATCGCCCGGGCCACCAATTCCTTACCCGACCCGCTCTCGCCCGTGATCATCACCGGTGCATCACTATGCGAGACTCGACCCACCATCTTGAATACCTGCTGCATGGCTTGGGATTGCCCGACCAGACTGTCCTGGTATTGCTCCACCGTCAGTTGCGGCTTGAAAGCGGTCGCCGAGCGCATCTCCGCCTGAGCCGTCAACGCCGCGTCCACCACCGGCTTCAGGTTGAATGGCAACGACTCCTTGCGCAGATAATCGAACGCTCCCAGCTTCAGCGATTCGATGACCGATTGAGTCGTCCCGAACGCGCTCATTAAGATCACCATCGCGTTCGTGTCCCGCTGGCGAATCCGCGCCAGCAATTCCAAGCCGCTAAACGGCAAAAGATGCGTCTCAGAAACCATCAGATCCGGGTTTTCCGAGATATAAATCTTATAGCCGTCGTCCGCGGTAGTAGCCGTCAAGACCCGGGTAGTCGGTGTTTCGAGTTGGTTTTGGGCCCACTCAAGGAAATCTGTCTCTGGATCAACAAGCAAAATAGTCTGCATTCAAACTGCGCGCTCGCAGGGGGTAGTGGGTGCCCCTAAATGGTCAACCTTATCTCCAACGAGCCAAAAACCGGGTGTTATCTTTTGCTCATCCTGTCTAATCTGCAAGCACTTAAAAGAAGGAGTTCAGGGGTTCAGGAGTTCGGGAGGGCCAGCCTCGACCGCCATGGGTCGATCGCATATTCAGACCGGTAGAACCGCTTTTCCTTGCAATTCTCTGATTTTCCCCAGCCCGAACGCCTGAACGCCTGAACGCCTGAACGCCTGAACGCCTGAACGCCTGAACTCCTGAACTCCTGAACTCCTGAACTCCTGAACTCCTGATTTGCATTTTCCCTCCCAATGCCGCTTGTTGACCAGCTTAACATGGTCAGTAAAACTCCTAGGCATGTTGCCGTCATTATGGATGGCAACGGGAGGTGGGCACGACAACGCGGATGGCCGCGCTCCCGGGGCCATC
>JAFAHI010000523.1 GCA_019237325.1 Verrucomicrobiota bacterium
ATGACCGCAGGCGGTGTACAGCCACGGAACGCCCACGCCGTCACCCTCGCTCAAGTGAGTTACGCCGCGGCCGACGACCACGATATTCCCTACGCCCTCATGCCCTTGAATGAAGGGAAGGACCGGCCGGCCTGGCCAGTCACCGCAGGTCGCGTGTAGATCGGTACCACACACTCCGCATGCCCGAACCTTTACAAGGACCTGGCCGGGGCCTACCTGCGGGATTGGCACATCCTCGATCGCCAGTGGCTTTCCGAACTCGCGCACGACCGCAGCTTTCATCGTACTTTTCATAATCGTAGTTACCGTCTCCGATTAAACGTCTAACCGGGACCTGCGCTCAGGAAAGTGAAAGCCATTCATTGACCCGCTGAACACTTTTCAGTTTCGCCGAAAGCGAGGCGGCGGAAGCTTTGTGATGCTGTTTTTGAGTTAGTCGCTGAGACGAGGACAATTATCAGCCGGAAAGGAAAGCATTCAGCTATTGCGATATGAACCCTGAAGACTATACGGACTCTCTTCAACCAATTGATCTCGCCGAGGCGTTAGTAGAACGCGAAGAATCTGCGCGTCATAATCTGCGCCAGGCATCCATCCAAGAATTGCACGAGCTGGTTCATACCCTGTTTCCTGATGGAACGCATCCGTGGGCCGCGGAATTCACGAACTTCATTGAACAGCACCGGGCGGAATCCCCGGTTCGAGGTGAAACGGCGGATGGCTTTGGGTTCGTTTATTATCCGCAATCCAATTCCGGAATCTGGTATAAGTATATCGGTAAATTACCGGCCGTGGGATTGCTTGGACCATCCCACCTTCGCATGGTTAGCGAAATCATGTCTGGCTCCGGCGGAAGCCAGACTGTTGGTCGCTGAAAGTGTTTGCAAGGCCTGCTCAACGCAAGATCCCGAAGATATAAAAATCCGCAGATTACGCAGATTACACAGATTTAGGACGTTAGAAGCGAAACCGTGTACCCAAGGCCCGACATCGGAAAATTGGCACGAATCATGACCTAACCCTCTGTTAATCTGCGTAATCTGTGAAATCTGCGGATCTTAAATGCGGGTTTTGGGCTCGATGCTTGACTAAACACCTTCCGGGTTGTCGCCGGTTCGTTTGTGAGTTTTCGGATGCGATTCTTTCTTATTCAGGATTTGGTCTCGGTTGGCGTCCTGGGCGGAGTTTTGGAAGAGTAGAGTGAGACCAGTCGAGCGATTAGCAGCGTCATGTAAAACATTCCGAACATCGCTTCCACCATCGCAAGCATCCGCGCCACTTCCGACACCGGGATGATGTCGCCATATCCGACGGTGCTAAGGGTGATAAAGCTGAAATAAAGGCCGGTGAATCCATTCATCGGTTGGCCGGACTTCGGGCTGAGAGTGAAAACAAAAGAACTCGGATCCAAGCGGCTCAATAGAGCGTAAGCAAGAGACCAGGCGAGCCCCGATAGCAGGTAGCCGGCAATAGCCGCGCACAGAACCTCGGAATCGACGCGGGGCGCATACAGTATGAAGCGAAGAAGCTGAACAACTACGAATCCGATGAACAGCAAGCCGGCTCCACGGGTCGCCACATAGATTAGAAGCTCCGGTTGCCAATAGTTCATCCATTCTCCTATTCCGGCAGGCGCCACCAACACGACTCCCACCAGCGCGCCCCGTCCGCCGGCAATGGATAGTACGGCGCATAGTAACACCAATGTAATGAGCATCGTCTCGATCAGTGTCCCGCCCCTAAGCTGATCCACGAAGGGAGAGATCAAAAGGTTCAAGACCAGCGCGCCGAGAAAGGAACTTAGAGAGAATCGGAAGACCGGCTTTGGCCCCCTTTGAGCCGGCTGCGCGCCTGTATTGGTTTCCGGGTGTTTTGGCTGCTCGGTTCGTGGCATACACCAACTGCGCATCAGTCAAGCAATTGGCAGGTTCGGGCAAGCTGAAAGAATCTCAGCTGTGAAGTGAATAGCTTTCACTTTCCTAAAATGAGCGCCTCAGAAAAGTTGTGACTAGCAAACAAGATGAGCTGCCAGCACTAAAACGCGTTCTGACGTGAGCCTGACAATTGGATGGCGCTCTCTACTTAAACCGATCCCAAACGAAATGAATCCAACTCAATCGAACAACACTGACCTTGCTGCGATTTCCGCATACGGTACGGCCCGATCGACGGTGAAAGGCGCGCCGCTCAGTCCGGACGAGCTGCGCAAGATCGACGCCTACTGGCGCACCAGCCTTTATCTCTGCTTGGGGATGCTCTACCTGAAGGACAACCCGTTGCTCCGGGAGCCGCTGAAACTGGAACACACGAAACCTCGGCTCCTTGGGCACTGGGGCTCCG
>JAFAHI010000550.1 GCA_019237325.1 Verrucomicrobiota bacterium
CCTGGGGTTGACCTGCACAATGCGATTCCAAAGGTGACCGGATCGGCTGATTCCATCTTAACTGGAGCGACGATCGCGCAAATCGGAACCAAACGGTACTTATATGTGGCTGATATTAGAAAGGGTGAAATCACGGTTTACGACACAGCCTTCACGGCCGTCGAACTCAGCGAACACGCGTTTCACAAGGACCACGTTCCGAAGGGGTTTACTCCGTTTAACGTGCAGAACATCGGCAACAATCTCTACGTTACTTACGCAAAACAGAATAAAACGAAGACCTTCGTGACATTCGGCAACGGTCTTGGCTATGTGGATGTCTTTTCCCCGGATGGCGAATTCCTGATGCAGCTGGAGCACAATGATTCGCTCAATGCGCCTTGGGGATTGACACTTGCTCCCAGCGATTTCGGCTCGTTCAGCCGTAGGGTCATCGTCGGAGAATTCGGCAGCGGATGGATTTCAGCGTTCGATGCTGTCACCGGTGAGTTTATTGACAATTTCAAGAACTCAACCAACGGCATTCTTACTATTGTCGGCCCGGGAGCGCTTTGGGCGTTACAGTTCGGAGATGGGGAAAAGAACTCGGATCCATTAAATCAACCTGCCAATGCGCTCTTTTTCACCGCAGGTCCTTTCGCAAATGGCGTTTTCCACGGATTGTTCGGAACGGTGACGCCACTTGACTCCGATTTAATTCAAGGAAGCGATCAGTAGCCCCTGCTCTCCCTTCCCTCCTAACCCGCGGCGTCATAGCCGCGGGTTGAGGTGAAAAGTAAATCGGATAGCAACCGACGATAACGACGCGCAGAAAATCTCAGGCCAGGACGCAAACGCGCAAAGAGAGAGAAAACAAAACAGAAGATCCTAAGGGTCACGAAGGTCTGCGTAGTCTTCTCTTATCTTTGCGCCTTTGCGTCCCTGGCCGACGTAGCTAAAGGGGGAGATGGGGCGAAGTCTGCTGTGCGTGAGATTTTCCGGCTACTTAAGTCGCTCTAATTCGTCCTGGAAGGGTAAACCGCTTGTACCAATGCCGCTTAAGGTCAATTTGTCTCCTGCCAGGGTGAAGGATCGCCTCTGATCTTTCCCGTCCCAATTCGGGAACGTACAGCCTTCGATGTGTAGCACCAGGGTAATCGAAGAGTCATCGACCGTATAAGTGCCAAAGTAGCTAAGGCTTCCTTGCACAATCGCTTGGTTTTCTTCCGGAGTGCCATTCAGCCGGTCGCCGGCTGCAAATTTCGGTAGATCTGAGCGCATCCACTGCAGAGAGAAGTGGCCGTCACTACCAAAGGTAAGAACACCAGCGGGCTTCGGACCGAATGTCTCGACTTTCGTGCCATCCTTGTGCTCGGTGTAGATTGCAGTAGGCGCCCACGTTCCTACCAGTTGATTCTTCGCCTGCTGACCTGGCGCACTACTGACAGACAGGCCTAGTCCTAGCCAAAAGAGTGACCAAGCCTTTAAAGTAAAGTTAAGGTTAATAGGCCGATCCGGATTCATTTGTATGTGGCTCTGATAGGAGCAAACCTTAACTTCCTACCCTGGTTAGTGCCAAGCTAATACCGAAATGAAGGTTAACAATTCGACGAGTAGGACACAAAGATCACTAACACTAAACTTTTCTCCGTCTTTGCTTCTCTAGAGCTTTGTGGTCACTCTTTGTAGCCTTTGTGAGCTTCTGTGTAATCTGTTTTCGTCTACTCCCGGCCTCTCACCCTTCGACGCGCTCAATGCTTGCCCAGGCCAGGCGTCTCGCTTCTCGCACACAGCGCTCCGCGCGCTATTCTCCTTAATGCTTGCGGTGGCTGACCGTAGGTCCGGACAAAGGCTCGTCTCATCCGCTCGGGATCGCTGAACCCGACGGTCCTAGCAATCGCCTCGATCGGTTCATCGCTCTGCTCGATCCGCGTTTTCGCGGCTTCAGCTCGCAATTTTTCGACTGCTTTTGCCGGTGTCTGGCCGGTCTCAGCCAGGAATAGACGTCCAAACTGGCGTGGACTCAAGCCGGCCGCTTTCGCCAATTGTTCAACCGACTTCATCTTACCAATATGAACACGGGCGTAGCTCAACGCTCGCTGGACCCGCTCGGAGGTCGGTTCTAAATCCAGCAAGGCCGAGAACTGCGATTGTCCGCCGGGCCGGCGATAGTAAACGACGAGGTCACGGGCAGCTGCTTTCGCCGCTTCCGGACCAAGATCTTCTTCGATCAACGCCAGCGCCAAGTCGATCCCGGCCGTGACCCCCGCGGAGGTCCAGATCGAACCTTGTTTGACGAAAATCCGGTCACTTTCTATTCGGATCCCTGGATATTGTCTTTGTAAAAGTGCGGCCGCGCGCCAGTGGGTTGTCGCTCGCAGTCCGTCTAACAGTCCGGCTGCAGCCAGGATAAATGTTCCCGAGCAAACGCTCGTCACCCGGCGGCAGTTCTTTGCCGCGCTGCGTACAAACGTCTTTACTCGAGGTGAACACGCAGCCCGGAACGATCCCAATCCGCCCACCGCTATCACCGTGTCAAATCGCGAGGCACCAATCTTTTCGGTAGCGACAGTCAGTCCCGACGAACTTTTCACCAGGCCGCCCGATTCGGATACCACCCGCAGCTTATACGGGTTCGGCACCACGGTTCGCCCTGGCATCTCGAACGCTGCTAACGGTCCGCTTAGATCCAGGATTTGAAACTCAGGAAATACCAAAAAACCAATTCTGCGGGTCATGACGTAAAACGAGGGATCTATGTCCTTTCAGACATACTATTCTTGGCCTTGTTTCCGTTATGTCAACTTCTGTTCCCTTGACCATTGTGTTCCCAATTTATCCAGGTGTCACTCAGCTCGATTTTACTGGCCCACATCAGTTTTTTTCACGATTGCCGGGTGTAAAACCGATAGTGGCGTCGGTTGAAAGCAAACCGATCATCGCCGATGGCCTGACCTTTTCCGGTTTGGTGCCATTAGAGCAAGTTGATCGCTGCGATGTGCTCTGTGTTCCCGGTGGGGCCGGTTGCACCGACGCGATCGAGGATCTCCAATACATGTCCGCCATCCAGTTGTTAGCAGAGAAGGCCCGCTATATCACCTCTGTTTGCACCGGTTCGCTGATCCTGGGCGCCGCTGGCCTGTTGAAAGGGAAGCACGCAGCGTGTCATTGGGCCTGGCGCGAATTTCTATCTCTCTTTGGCGCTATCCCCGATGCAGCCCGGGTGGTTCGGGACGGTAACATCATCACCGGCGGCGGCGTTACAGCCGGGATCGATTTCGCTTTGACTCTAGCCGCTGAGCTCACCAATCCCGTCATCGCTCAGTCGGTGCAGTTAGGCCTGGAATATGCCCCTGCCCCGCCCTTCGACTGTGGTACTCCCGATCGAGCTCCTGCCGATGTCCTGACTCGGGTCCGCAGCCGCATGGCGAAGACGGTGGTAGAACGTCGCGCTGCACTGGAGCGAAGCGCTACTCGATTCGTGAGAAGTAATGCATGATTGGTAGGGCGAGGCTCTCCACCTCTCAATTCCTAGTAAGCGTTTCTCTAAGAACTATCGGCGCCTTGCTTCTAACCAAATCTAACCACCGGCTCAACGCGGGTGACGGTACAGCATCGGTTGCTAGCAAGACCCCGATGGTGCGATACTGACGGGGTACAAGACGTATGGCCCGGATGTTCCTTGGTTTTCTGATTAGGGTCAGGCTTGGCACCAAACTAACGCCGAGTCCTTCCGCCACCATCGCCTGCAGGGTATCCATCTGCCGCACCAACAGATGGTTAGACAATGGTACGCAGGCTTCTTCGAAAAGCCGATAGATGTGATCCTCGCAACCGCCACCTGAGAGAAGGAACCGGTGTCGCGCCAGGCGCTCCAGTTTTAGTTGGTTCGGTACTTCGAATCGGTTTGCTGGGACGATGGCCATCCATTCGTCTTTACCAATTGGTTCTGTGTTCACCATGGCAACCGGTAAAGCGGCAAAACCGCAATGACTCATCTTTTGTCGCACCCACTCTGCCACTTCGTGGTCGGTCCCCTCGAGCAGAGACACATCGATTCCAGGGTACAGCTTCGCGAATTCTCGGAGCAACGCCGGGATGATAGAGCCACCGATGCTGGGGACGACCGCAATTCGTAACGTTCCTGTTTGTAGACCGGATTCAGAAACCACCTCTTCTGCAATCGCGTCCAAGGATCCGAGAATCTGGCGTACATACGGTAAGATCTGTTCTCCGATTCGTGACAGTCTCAGCTGCCCGCTATTTCTCGCAAACAACTGGACACCAAACGAACGTTCCAGGGCGGCAATGGCGTGACTGGCAGCCGACTGTGACATCCCGATCTTTTCCGCTGCCTGTACCAGGCCGTGACCCTCAGCAATCACCTGCAAGAGGCGCAAGGTGCGAATGGGCGGTTCTAGTTTCTGCATATGCCTTATGAAAATGTTCGATTTGATTCATGTCAGTCTAGTGTCAATTCTTGCCTATGACCACTCCTCGCATCGGAATTATCGGAGAATTCAATCCGGACAATCCTACTCATCTAGCAACGAATGCCGCGCTCGAGCATGGCTTTGACCGGCACGGAATAACACCTGTGATCGAATGGCTTCCTACCGACAAAACGGGCGATCTTAATCAGTTCGACGGTTTTTGGTGCAGCCCAGGCAGCCCGTATAAAAGTTTGGACGGCGCCCTAGAGATGATTCGCTGGGTCCGACTGGAGGGGAAACCTTTTATTGGGACCTGTGGTGGGTTTCAACACGCCGTTCTGGAGTTTGCCCGCAACGTGTTGGGGATCAAGGATGCAAAGCATGCCGAGTATAACCCGTACGCCTCTAATGCGTTTGTTCGGCCCTTAAGTTGTTCACTGGTGGGAAAGAAGTTGGCGATCCGGCTGAAACCAGGAAGCCAGGCAGCCACCTTCTATGGAACCACTCAGGCAGTTGAGTCTTACTATTGTAACTTTGGCCTCAACCCCGAGTACCGAGAACAATTGGAATCAGGTGGGCTAGTTACCTCCGGCTGGGATGATGTTGAGGTTTCTGCACCGACCGATCCTAGAACGGCGGAGGCGCGAGTCATTGAGTTGCCGGATCATCGATTCTTTCTAGCGACATTGTATGTTCCGCAAACTGCCTCAACACCGGAACGTCCCCATCCGCTGATTGCTGCGTTTTGCGAAAGCATGCTTTCGTAGAGAAACAGCTCCGTAGGAGCGACATCTTTATAGCCGCGATGCAACGAACGCGGAGCTCCGTAGCAGCGACATCTGCTTGGTAATGTCGGTTAGCCGTAGCCGCATGCTCTTAGATGCCGCTCCTGGCGGAGCTGACCGCGTATGCCTGTTGCCGTTGCTATACAGATTTCGCTCCTACGGAGCTGGTCCCGTCTGCTTTCCCAGATTAGGGCAAAAGAACTCTATATCGAGAACCCGCTTTGTCGCTAGGCACAGCCCGAAGCGCCCGGCACAATACACTCGACTAATTCGTCTTGGTCTGAGATCGTTTATACCCCCCTATGAGAATCCTCCTTGATATCACCGTCCCCCACGAACCATTTAATGCCTTGGTAAGAGATGGTACTGCTGGCCAGAAACTCGGTCGCATCATCGATGAACTTAAGCCAGAGGCGATCTATTTTACTGAGAAAGACGGCGGGCGCGGCGCCGTGATGATAGTGGAGATGTCGGACCCATCGAGCATTCCCGCTCTAGCCGAACCTTGGTTTCTTACCTTTAACGCGAAGGTGCAATTTAGAGTTGTTATGAGCCCAGCTGACCTCCAAAAAGCCGGTCTCGACGACCTCGGAAAGAAGTGGGGGTAGTCGCTGCGCGAATAGCCAATAACCGATATCCAATAGCCGAGGCGCGAAGCGACATAATCCGACGACTCCCGGAATAGATCACAAAATGACAGTTTCGGGGGAGGCCTATATGAGGTTTCGGTCGGTTAGCTCGCGCTTTATGTAGGCATAGTAGATGGGTGCAATCACTAGTCCACCGACGCCGAAAGCGACTTCCATCACCAGCATCGCACTCAGGAGCTCCCATGAACGAGCGAAAATGCTGGATCCCACGATTCGCGCATTAAAAAAATACTCGAGCTTATGGATCACAACCAGAAAGATCAGCGCGAACACACCGGCATAGATTGAAACGGAAAGCCCGGCAATGAAGATCGCGGTGTTGGAAATTAGATTACCGATCACGGGCAATAAACCGGCAAAGAAGGTGATCGCGATTAAAGTTTTACTGAGCGGCAAATGAATGCCGAGCGCAGGTAAAACAGCGAATAAAAAGATTCCGGTGAGCACCGTGTTCAGAGCCGAGATCTGGAATTGGGCAAACACAATTCGGCGGAATGAAATCGCAAACCGGGAGATTCGTTCGTTCAACGCCGACGCTAGCGGCTTCGAGTTTGTTCCTCCTGTGACTTCGAGCACAGAGATCAATCCGCCGATAATCATCCCGAAGAAACCGCGGGCGAAAAAGTGCAGAACATTGTTACCAAATTCCTGTATCTCTTTGGCGTGCTCATCGAGCCAATTGGAAGCGAATGTCTTAAGCTCGTCAGCATCGACGGGAAAGCTCTCGGTCAAGAAAGAGGGTAGCTGACCGCGCGCTTCGGTAAGGATCTCGTCCAGTTTCGTAGATAGCACCTGCGGAGTTTTGATCTCGCTCTTAACAAAAGCAGTGATGGCGATCCCGGCTAAAATGAGCGCCGTGATAGTGAGGATGGCGAGAGCGATCACCGCTAACAAGCGAGACCAGCGATTAAACAAGTGACGCTCGATGATCGGGGCCAGCAAAGAGACAAGTTCGTAAACCAAGAGTCCGGCGATCAAAGCTGAAATCAGATGCAGCACCGGGATTAGTAACAATGAAACTCCGACGAGAACCCAGGCGGCGATCAGAGGCGGCGTAACCGGTTCCCGCGTGGCGGGTTTATCGAGAGCAGAGGTCGAAATATCGCGATTCATAGTCCCGCTGCGCGAATAACCAATAGCCAATAGCCGATAGACAAGCGCGAAGCGAATGACAAATCACAAATGACAGATGACAGATTGGGCAGGCCTGTGAGAACGGCCGTGTGTTCGGCGCGGATGATCGATGACCCGAGACGGTGTGGGTCTTACCGCGAAAGCATATCGACTACGGCACAATGATTAGCCTGGATTAGTTTATGCCTCTTTGAGAGGATTTAGATCGCTATGAGAATCTTCCTCGATGTCTCCGTCCCCTACGAACCATTTAACACCTCCGTAAGAGATGGTACTGCTGGTCAGAAACTGGGCCGGCCGAAATTTGATGTGGGTGGAGGTCAATGAAAGATTCACCCACATGGCGGCCGGTTCGACAAATGCAGGTCAGGGTTCAGGCGATACTTTTCAAATCGAGCGCGATTTGCTTGCGGCAAAAGCCGCGGCCGAAGAAGGGCGAACGATTGTCCTGGTTGAAGGGTTCAGCGACAAGGCCGCGATCGATGCTCTTGCGAAACGTCAGGGACGGAATCTCCGCGATGAGGGAATAACGATAATCGCAATCGGCGGAGCCACGAAAATCTGGGGTTTCCTCGATAAATTAGGCCCGCTAGGTCTGGATACTAAGCTGGCAGGTTTATGTGATATCGGAGAAGAACGTCATTTTCGGCGTGCGCTCCAACGGGCCGGCTTTGGACTCAATCTTAGCAGATCGGATATGGAAACGCTCGGGTTCTACATCTGCGATGCCGATCTTGAAGATGAACTGATTCGTTCTCTCGGCGCAGACACGATGTTGGAAGTGATCGCCGCGCAGGGTGATCTCGGGCGGTTCCATCTTTTCCGGAGGCAACCAGAATGGCAGGAACAATTTATTCATGCGCAGCTTCGCCGCTGGTTAGGTACGACCGCGCATCGGAAAATTTCCTATGCCCAGCTGTTAGTGGATGCTCTCGATCTGAATCGAGTGCCTATGCCGTTGGAGCGGTTGCTTGCCCGTCTCGCGATTAACGAATAGACAAGCCGTAAACTGGTTTATTTTCACGCATACAACGAACGGGGAGCTCCGTTCAGGACAGCGGAATTTGCCGCGAATTGTCCGACGCCTGGAGGGGAGCCGCTTTGGAACGTGCCCGGCCACCCGTCAATTTCGTCTAAACGCTAATACGTCTGAACCGCTTGAGAACAGGCGGCTCCCGCGAATTATCCATGGTGATGCAGCTCTATAGGCCAGGTGTAAACGCATCGAAGGCCACACGTGAATGCACCGCGCTGGGACGTTTCCGGGAGCCGCCTGTTCTCACGCGTTTCGGCGGCACCTGCGTTGAGACAATTGTTGGGAGGTCGCGGCACACATGCCAAAGGCTCCCCTCCAGGCGTCGGACAAGTCGCGGCAAAGCTCTTCCAGCATTTCCGCGATCCGGCCCCTATTCAATCGCAAAGATGCCGAACGAGATAGGGCCCATTTCTAAACGGCCATCGTGCAAGACTGCACCGTGGCTGAGCAACGGACGTGCGGATCCAAGCTTAACGGCGGCTCCCAAAGTAACCGTACAGGCGTTGGCGGCTGGATTGATCGCCACTACAACGCGCTGCATCGTGGCTGCTCGCAAGTAAACAAACGGATATTGATTTTTCTCCGCGTACAGAGGCTCAAAATCTGCCGTGTTAGCGAGCGCGGGGTTTTCGCGACGCAGTTTCAATAAGTCGCGAACAAAGTTCAATTGGGATGCAGGATCATTCTGCTGACTCGCTACATCCGGCCGGGATGCAGACGAATCGATCGGAAGATAAAGCTTGTCTGCCGGAGCGGTTGAAAACCCGGCGTTGATCTCCTTCGACCATTGCATCGGAGTACGTGAGCCGCAGCGTTGTATATTATCAAGTAAGCCGCCCTCTTTGTTCGGCGAATCTGGCAAGAAGTTTAGCCCGATCTCGTCCCCATAATAGATACAAGGCGCTCCGGGCATCGTCAGCAACATGGAAAAAATTGTCCGCACCTCTTGCAGATCTCGTCCCCACATCGGTCGCGGCATATCGTGATTGCTGCTTGGGAGCGAAATATAACCGCGAGATTTCGTCACGCTGTAATGCTTGAGGTAATTGCCCAGAAAGTCCTGAATGTTGCCTTTCCCAGCCCGCTCGAAAAATGCGGGCGGCTTGCGTCCGTTGCCTTCAACCTGGGATTTGGGACCGATCAGAAACGCGTAAGCCGGCTCATTAAACTGGAGTAGAAAATCGATGTGAAACCCCGCTGGAATAGAAATGGCCGGGTTACTCCACTCCGAGATTAAGACCGTCTCCGGGTGCTCTTTATCGAGCCAGCTTCTGAAATAACCCCAAAGTGCCGTGATCGCTTGGTGATCCGGATCGTTGCGGATAAGCGAGGATGCCAGATCGACTCGAAAACCGTCAGCGCCCGCCTCCAACCAGAATTTCATGATGTTCTTGAGCTCCTCTCGCACCCGGATACAGGCGGGATGAGTGGTCGGAAGTTGCCAAGGAGCTTCGGGCTTGGCGTAGCCGTAATTGAGAGCCGGTTGAAAATGAAAAAAGTTAGGTAGATACCTCTCGGAGCGGCGATCCTGGCCAGGATACGGTTGAGCGCCGGTAACGTGCTCTGCCGCCGGCGTCCAGATATACCAGTTGGAATATTGATTGGGCCAATCGAGCGCAGATTCTTGGAACCAATGGCTCACCACGGACGTATGGCCGGCTACCAGGTCGAGACAGACACGGAGTCCGCGTTGATGCGCCTCGACGCAGAGTTGCTTAAAGTCTTCATTCGTCCCGTACCGCGGAGCGACTTTGTAAAAATCGGCGATATCGTAACCGGCGTCGCCAAATGGCGATTCGAATATCGGATTGAGCCAAACAGTATTGCAGCCGATTGAAGCGATATAATCGAGCTTCGTGGTGATACCGGGCAAGTCCCCGATTCCGTCACCGTTGAAATCGTAATAGCTTTGGGGATAGACCTGATAAAATACCGCAGTCTGAAGCCAGTTGGGTCCCGGTGGAATAGCCATAGAAAGTCGTTAAATCTCACGCAAAGGCGCGAAGACGCAACGGTAGGGACGAGCTCCCGACTACGCCAAGCCTACGTCGCGGCCAAGCTCAGTGACTTTCAAACGCCTTGGACCAGGGCGCGCCATAGCGAAGCGACGGCGGCCTGCTCGTCCGATATTTCTCCGAACGGATCAAACCTGGAATGCCGGACGAGCGGGAGCACGTCCCTACCGGACCGTGACCCTCCTGCCCGATTCGAACGATTCGACCGCAGCCCAAGCCAATTGCAGCGCTCGCCGCCCGGCCTGGACAGGAACTGGCGGCTCTTCCCCTCGTTTGAATGCCGCTAACATTGCATCCAAGTAGAGATCGAAGGTTCGATGAAATTCCCGGTCGAAATCGTTAAAATATCCGCTCTGCCAAACTTGCGCGGTTTCGTCGCCCCGATTCTGCAAAGCGAAGCGACGCACCGTATCTTCAATTACTAACCGACCTTCAGCTCCATTAATCTCGACTCGATGGGTGTCCGGATAGGCATAGGAAGAATCATAGGAACCAATCAAACTGCCGACGGCGCCGTTGCCGAATCGTAGTGCTAGCGTAACGGTGCGATAGCCGCCTCCGGTAAGGTCCGTCATCTCGGCCATTACTGATTGGATTGGGCCACAGAGATACTCCAATTGATCGAACCCATGACATTGGGTCTCGATAAGATTAGCATGTGGATGAGGACTCACGTTGGCTTCGCCCCCGAATCTCCAACTGGCATGGGTTATCTGGCCAAGCTTGCCCTCCTGAATTGCTTGATGAGCTAGTCGGACCGGTTTTGCGTACCGATGATTGAAGTTGATCGCAAAGAAGAGTTTTCTTTTTTCGGCCGCTGCTAACAACCGGTCCGCTTCTGCTAGATCAAAGACTAGCGGCTTCTCCGCTAGTAAAGGATAACCAGCCTCAATCACTTGCAGCGTGGCTTGGAAATGTTCCAGATTAGGCAAACTAACACTAACCAAGTCTGGTTTTTCTTTGTCCAGCATCTCCAGCAAGTTCGTATAAGCGCGGAGTCCAAATTCAGCTGCTCGCTTCGCTGTCTTTTCCCGGCTGCGACCGGCAACGGCGCACAAGGTGACATCCGGTCGCCCGGAAAAAACGCGGGCATGTTGCCAACCCCAGACACCGGCACCCACCAGGCAAACCTTAATTTTTTCGTTGGTGCTCACTGTTCAATAAGAACTTTACCGGTTTCACCTCCGAAGAACATTTCGAACGCTAGCTGAATCTGATCGACCGGCATCCGGTGAGTGATGATTTCGTTTAGATACGCACGGTGTTTTTGTAACCGCTCCAGATTAGCCGGCAATTCGTTGTAACGGAAATATTCACTACCTACGATGCTTCGTTCCGGCGCGATGATATCGGAAGAGATTTTAACGGCAATCCCCTCGCCGTGGCCTACGCAGATCAAGGATCCGCGTTGAGCTACCGAAGCAAGCCCTTCCTGGCGCGCGACTTGTTTACCGCTGGTATCAACCGCTATGTCGACTCTATCCAGTCCATGACTTTTTAACCCAGCGCTTATCGAGTCGTGACTCACGTTAACCGGTAGACCACCGAGACGCTCAGCCAATTTTAGGCGATAAGGCACTATATCTGAAATAACGACTTTTAGCTGGTTACCCAGAATGATTTTTGCCATCGCTAATACGCCTAACCCGATCGGTCCCGCACCCAAGACGAGTAGTGATTCGATGTCGGGCCTCATCAGCTGGCATCTCCCGATGGAGTGCCCGCCGGTACCCATAATATCAAGCAAGAGCGTGGCTTCAGTAGCGGAGATATCAGCAGGTACCGGGAAAAAGATATTCTCGTTGATCAACTCGTATTGCCCATAGCCGCCGTCGCGATTGAACCCCATATCGCCACGCTTCTGCAGGCATTGATTGGTAAATCCTAGCCGGCAGGAGCGGCATTCCCCACAAAAATCCATTAGAAAAACGGCCCCGGTAGTTCCGACTGCGGTATGAGTGGCCGGCCCGGCCGCAACCACCACCCCAGCCGCCTCGTGACCAGGTGTTACGGCCGAGCCGTTAAAGAATTGTGGGCGTTCGGAGCCGCACAAGGCATTGGCGCCGACCCGAAGCAGCAGCTGACCTTGGCCTGGCTTCGGCACTTCTTTTTCGATGAATTTAATTTGCTTGTTCCCGACGAATGCGGGAATCCGACAGCTGGGAGGGATTGTGTCAGACATGACTATATAAGTAGTTGTTAAATCTAAGAGAAAAATTATGTGTCCTGCGCACCTCCTGCGACCCGGGCCAGGACTAACGAGAACAAGATGATCGCCCTTGGCCGGTTTCCGTCGATACAAACCAAGCGTTCCGGCAAGAAACTTAGTGGAGAGCTGGCCGCCGAAAATACCGCAGAACAGCCAGACGCGCTAGTGCCGGCCTCGTTCCAGTGGAGCCTCAAACCGTCGGTATACCAAACCTCTTATACCTTTGACCCCTATTCCGTCACGGTTCTGGTCTTTCAATAAGAGGCGACACCCCTGGAGCGCTGCCTCGCTTCCCCCTTCGCAAGGTCTACGGAGGACAAGTGCGGGGCCGATGCGGTCGACACGATGGAGGGGAGCCGCTTTTACCCGGACCCCGTTTGCACGCTCATTCTTGAAACCCCGCGTTTGCTAATTGGGCGTGTCCGAGCAGGCGGCTCCCGCGAACGTCTCCTGACGCCCCTACAACCCGCAGCGATTCATTTCGTTTCCTACCCATGCAACACGATAAGCCAAACCGCATCGTGGGACGTTTCCGGGAGCCGCCTGCTAGACAACGTCTCAGAAATACGACGGTTGTTGGCACGATCAGCTCAGGTTACGGGCAACCTTCAAAAGCGGCTCCCCTCCAGGGGTGCCGCTCGCCATCGGCCTCGCAAGCGAGGCAGCGCTCCACGGCCGTGCAACCATCACCAATCACTTCTCACCCCTCACGTCTCACTTCTCACGCCCCAGTCGCCTCTACCGCGCTTCGCAGCGCCTTTAGCTCTCCCGGCGTTAACTCGATCTCTCCGGCCTTCGCATTGGCCATCGCTTGTTCGCCGTTACGCGCCCCTACCAAGGCATGTGTGCAGCC
>JAFAHI010000699.1 GCA_019237325.1 Verrucomicrobiota bacterium
GAACCCATGCCAACGTTTGCATTCAATAGATCGCCAATTTTGGCGAGCGCCGGATTAAGCAGACCGAGAAAGTTCAACATCAGATCCAACCAAAAGAGGACCGCGAGAAACTCGAGCACTCGGCAACTCCGCCGATGCAGCATTCGCCTGTGAAGCTGGACGACACGCAAAGCTCCCAGTGGCCGCACCCGCAAAGCAATGACCACAAAGCCATCGAGAACCCTGATAGCGACATAAAAGATAGCAGCTAAAAAGAGGCCCCGAACGAAGACGATGGTTATTAGGTTAGCCAGGCTAATGTAACCCAGAATGTTCGCCAGGATCGCTATGCTAAAAAGGACAACCCCTATTTTGGCGATCAGAAGTATCGCTCGATTAAAACGATCCGGCGTTCCCGCCTTCGCGGTGGCCAACTTTCCACTACGAAGAAGCCAGATAAGGAAAAACAATCCGCCGCAGGTTTCGACCAAGAAAAAGCATCGAGCCAAGGGAGGCACTGATGCCGCCAGCAGACGAAGCTGGGTGACCAGATACAAGCCAACCAATGCGTAAAGGATCGGGAATAGGTTTCGTTCCAATAGCCGGCGAAGTATCAGCACCGTAGGGAACAACACGACCGCACCAATCAGAGCTTGGATCCAACGCGGCGCCTCCGAATAAAGTGCGGGGCCGAACAAGCTCGATAGAACAAAGGCGGTTGATACTGGGAGATCTAGAATCGATAAGGCGCGTTCCAGTGCCGGTTCTGCTTCGGCCGGCTTTTGGATTCGACGTCGTAGCCAATGAATTAATCCTGCTAATACTAGGATCAAGGCGGCATGCAGAAGGAAGGAGGAAGGACGCCGTTGGATAAAAGCGCGAGTTGCACTCCATTGCGAAGAAAGGCTCTCATCACTCTCGGTTCGCCATTCGCTGGTTAAGGTGCTGGACGCAGTCCAAATGGGCTGGCCGTCTCGCACTAATAAATCTTTCAACGCTTGGCTTTGCGCTCGATCGATCGCTGCCGTGGCTCTGCGGATCCGAGCCTCTTGCGATAGGAGAGTGCTTTGCAAAGTGAGAACCCGGGCACGATCTGATTCGGCCGTTTGTTTGGTCTTGTTAATCCTCTCCACCACTTTTTGGACCCGTTGCAAGACCGCAGGCGGCATATTGACCTGAGATGCGGATTCCAACGTTGGCTGCCAGACCTGGTTCATCTGCTTCAGGCTGGCGAGTTGATCCTCTAGATTCGCGGCGCGCTGGATCAAATCCTGTTCAGAGCTCGTCAGATTAGCCGCATAGGTCTGCCAACTCGTTCTCAGCCGGTAAAGCAAATCCAGAGACGGGTTCCCGGCCAGAATTCTCGCATCCTCGACCATCCTCGCTTTAAGCTCAGCCTTCAGATTAATAAGACCGATGTCGCTGGAGTCCAGACTCGCCCTGGCTGTAGAGAGCGTGTCCTCGACCTGATGGAGTTCACCGAAGGCCGACTCCGCTTCCGAAGGGACTTGATCTAAGGAGATGGGTGTTGGTGCCGCTGTTGCCGGTGAAGACGATGGTGACGGTGACGATGACGGCGACGCATTCTGGGCTTGGACTGTAACGCTCACGAAATTGAGAGCGAGCAACGCGGTGACGACAATCGATGGTCTACGGAAATTGGTCATGGTGTGCAGGAAAAACGAATTACAAATCACAGATGACCACTCACAGATGGCAGCATGATCGCGTTTCTCAAGTGGAGAGATGCGTGGAGCCCTGCCTCGCCGGTGAGGGCTATGGTCAGTGGGGAATCTAGTCGACAGAGGCGCTTTCGGCGGACGAGAAAGGGGGTCAGTCAAGGGTGAGTCAACAATTTTGTTGACTCACCCCTTGTGCACTAAATGCTAGCAGCGTGCACGCACGCAAATGAAAGCAGGAGCTTGGGATAATTCCGCATAAAGCCAAGCAAATTACCCACTCAAAACAGCGAAGAGCCGGATTTGTTGACTGCCCCTTCTGGAGCACAGGCATTGACGCCGTCAGTCTCGTCGGTTCTTCGATCGAATCCGACAGCGTCCTCTTCGCACGATTCGACCGTTAAGCCTTCGACACGACATCGACCGGACCGTGGTCGTCGCAGTGGTCACCGTGCGGATGGTGCAAGTGACCATTAACGAGATAATCGACATGGTCGCCGTGCGGCACGGCCTCGTGGCCACAATTGGGGCCGTGCTTGTGCCTGCGTTCGTGACCGCCACAGTTATGCTCTATGTTTCAAGTTACATATTTCAGATATTGACACTTGTACGAACTAGGGCTATCTGGTTCGGCAAAAGAGAAAATGCCTATGAGTACTTCTAATCTCGGCGGTCAATTTACGTTTCCCGGTACTTCACTCGCCGTTCAGCGCATGGGTTACGGCGCCATGCAACTCGCAGGTCGCGACGGAGACAAACTCGTCTGGGGTCCCCCTCGCGATATTGACGGCGCGATCGCGGTCTTACGTGAGGCCGTGGCCAGCGGGATCAACCATATCGATACCAGTGATTTTTATGGACCGCATATCACCAACCAACTGATCCGGCGCGCGCTGCATCCTTATCCGCAGGATCTGGTCATTGTCACCAAAGTCAGCGCTCGCCGAGGCGAAGATGGATCTTGGCTTCCCGCCTTGTCACCGGAAGAGCTGACTCAGGCCGTGCATGACAATTTGCGAAACCTCGGGCTCGATGTGCTCGATGTCGTCAACCTGCGCAGTATGTTCGCCGTCCACGGACCGGCCGAGGGATCGTTGGAAGGGCCGTTGACCACGCTGGCCAAGCTTCGAGAGAAGGGGCTAATCCGGCACATCGGCTTGAGCAACGTAACTCGCCAACAGATCGAAGACGCCCAGAAAATCGTGCCACTCGTTTGCGTGCAGAATGCGTACAATGTCGCCAATCGAGCTGATGATCCTTTGATTGATCAACTGGAAAAAGCAGGCATTGCTTACGTACCGTTTTTTCCGCTCGGCGGGTTCAACCTTTTGCAATCGGCGGATCTATCCGCAGTGGCTCAAAGCCTGAACGCCTCGCCGATGCAAGTTGCTCTGGCCTGGCTGTTGCAGCGCTCCGCGAATATACTTTTGATTCCTGGCACATCATCGGTTGAACATCTGCGCGAGAACCTCGCTGCCTCCAAGTTGATGCTTCCTTCGGATGCTTTGAAAGCGTTAGATCGGCTCGCTAGCGAAAGCGAGACAGCACAACATTGATTTCAAATAGTTCAACGATTTTTACCGAGAGACGGCGCGACTTAGGGAGGGCGCGTCCGGCAGCGACCGGATCCGACGTAACGGGCGCTTTTGCGGTGGCTCCCTATTTCACGTGGCGAAGTCGGATCCTCGCGCGCCGAGAAGATGTGTTAGGATCCGGACGAAGCCGCCAGAAGAAAGGCCGGAATGGCGTCGCCTGAAGTTCCGCTCACTCGCGATCGCATTGTGGCCACCGCCCAGGATGTGCTGCGACGGTTCGGCCCGGAAAAGGCAACTGTCGTCGACGTGGCGCGTGCGCTTGGCGTGAGTCATGCAGCGGTTTACCGGCACGTCAAGACCAAAGCGGAACTTCGAGATCTGGTCGTTCAGCGTTGGGTTGATGAGATAATGCCTCCAATCCGCGCGCTGGTTGCACGCCCCGGTCCCGCACCGAAACGGCTTCGCCAACTCTTCGATACCTTGATTGCGGCTAAGCGCCGGAAAGCTGCCGCTGATCCCGAACTCTTCACCGCTTACCGATCGCTCTCGGCCGAAACTCAATCCGTTGCCGCTGCCCATGTAGACGAACTGGTCCGGTTAGGCGCGGCCATTATTCAATCGGGAATTGCAGAGGGCACCTTTCGCCACGTTGATCCGGTCGCCGCAAGTCAGGCGATCCTATTTGCAACTTCTCGGTTCCATCACCCGGCGCACGCTATGGAATGGTCTGACCCAAAACTCGACAAGATCTACGACGACGTCTGGCGGATCCAAATGGAAGGGTTAAGCGTCGAAAAGAACTCTCGGGTTACAAAGCAGAAACGTCCCGTTAGGCGATAGTCGTTCAAGCTCGCGAGCACATCGTCGGCGCCAAGGGGTCCAGGGTCGATTCAGCAGATGCTCTGGCGCCATCGCGCAGGGTTTGCCAGCGGATCGCCGGGTCGGAATCGAGGAGCCAATTGATGGTCGAAGCTACGCTCATGACAAATGAGGGATGCTAGATGACAGATAACAGATTACAAATGACAGATTGGATCTTACGGGAGTCGGTTCTCGCCAACGGACCCAACGAATGCGCAGCCTGTCAGAGTCGTGAAGCGACCGAGAGACCTAAGGGTCCGTCTACCAAGTATCTATTCAGCTATCGACCTGTCCGCAGCTCGTTCTATTTCCACTTCAAGGAACTGCTGGGTCTAGGGCCACTGAGCACCGCTGCGGTTGAGTACCACAGAGTAGACACCGGTCGTCGCGGTGATGAACAACCGATGTTTAGCGCGTCCACCAAAGCACATATTCGATACTCCCTCCGGCACAAAAACCTTGCCCATTAAGCGCCCGTCCGGAGCAATGCAGTGCACACCGTCGGCCGCTGATGACCAAACATTGCCATCGCTATCAACGCGGACACCGTCCGCAGCTCCCGGAGAGATCTTGTGGAAATGTCGACCGTTTACAGGCCGGCCCGCAACGATGTCGAAGACACGGATTTCCTGGGGGTCGTTAGAGAACATGCGGCCGGTGTCAGCAACGTACAGGCGACTCTCATCGGGAGAAAACGCCAATCCATTTGGGCAGGCCATATCGGTGATCACCGCTTCGATTTTGCCCTCGAGGGCGACCCGGTAGACCGCGCACGGAAGCTCTTGCTCAGCGCGGAAGCCCTCGTAGTCGGTCATGATTCCATAGTGAGGATCGCTGAACAATATCGCGCCATCTGTGGCTACGACCACATCGTTGGGAGAGTTGAGACGCTTACCAAGATAGGTGTCGGCAATGACGGTAATTGAGCCGTCCCATTCGGTTCGGGTCACGCGGCGAGTGCCGTGTTCGCAACTGATCAGGCGCCCCTGCCGATCTCGGGTGTTACCATTCGTGTAGTTGGACGGCTGGCGAAAAATGGTCACACCCGCGTCGGTCCAGCGCAAGATACGGTCGTTGGGTATGTCTGAGAATAGAAGGCATCCAGCGTCGCCAAACCAGACTGGACCCTCGACCCAGTCGAAACCTTCGGCGATGCGCTTAACCGGCGCGTTGAACAAAACGTACTGGCTGAATGCTGGATCGATAACCTCAAAAAATGACAAATCGTTAGTTCCCATCAACGTCACTGTTTATCGGTCGCGGATCTTAAATCAATATCTCGATAACCGCGCCCTTCCCTGTGCTCAAAGAGCGCGCTTATCATCATGGCAATCTCAAAACAGAATTACTAAATGCCGCGCTCAAATTGATCAGTGAAACCGGTCCCCAGGCCTTTACCCTGCGCGAAGTCGCGCGCCGGGCCGGAGTATCACAAATGCGCCGCACCGCCATTTCCGTGATAAAGATGACCTCCTTGGCGCTGTGGCGGCCGAGGGGTTCGGCCAACTGACCAGCGATTTCACGAAGGGAACGGGATTCCAGAGCCTCAATTTGCATCGGATCACAGGTTTATAGGTTCGAGCCCTGCCGGAAGAAGGTCAGAAGGAGACCGTATCGGCAGTGAAAAACGAATTGATTCGGAGGCAAGCCGTGATCACCAAAGGGGCCCTTATGACCCAGGTTCTGAAGGTTGATGAGCAAGCGAAAACGCTCCTGGTCAAATTAGACGTTGTTCTTGCTGATGAAGGCGGTCTTGTTAGCCATGAGGGCCTCACGGTATCGCTAGTATTTCAAAATGGTGACTGGCAATCGCAGAGCGAAGCGATTCACTCCGAGTTCAGTAGACTCCTCGAACACCGACTCAGCAGCAGCACACTTTTTCGGTGCCCCTGATTTGGTCGAGCCGCTTGTCCCGAGCCGCTTGCCATTTAACCGCTGCCCGACACTACCTTTTTTTCAGGGCCTCCCCTGATTGCGAAAGCTTATTTCCACGATTTACTGTGCTGGCTGGACCGATGCAATTGAGTCACAGCGAAGTTGCCGCCCTCAGCGAAGAGTTGGTCCGGCGCGCAAAACAAGGCGATGATAAGAGCGTCTTCGGCCTCTTGTTGCTGCTCGAACGAGAAGCTCATGCGGCCGGTGGCTGTAACGTCAAAGTTCCGATTAGGAAAACGAAGGGTGCCAGCCTGCTGAATCAGGCGCGACCGATCGTTGCCCACCGTTCGCGTTACATCGAGTAGTTGCTCCCCCTCTGAAAGCCCGAGATCTGCTTGGCGATTTCTAGGCTATTCCTGAAGATCGGAAGGTTATTCGTACCGGATACCGTTCTGGACGGAACGAACTAGACATTTGTGCCGTTTGTCTCTAAACAGTTGTTCTCGCTATGACCACCGAGGAAGTCATGGATGCGTTGGGCCGCTACACGAAGGACTCCAAGGAGAGCGATCGCCAAACGGCGGCGAAACTGGGTATCAGGCGGACCGTCTTAGGAGATTGGCTTCGCGGTAAGACTCAGCCTCAAAAAAGTACGCTCGCGAGACTAGCAGGTTTTTTGAAAAGAGTCGGGTATTTATAGCACTTCATTATATAGAGCGCTCGACCTAGGCTCCGCGTTCGCCAAGTAAGCAGCCATCGAAGACAACTAATCGCGAATGCGTATCGTGAGATAAATCTCGTCTCCTACCGCTCCTACGTCGCCCTTGACGCCGAACTCGCTCCGCTTGATGACAAGATAATTATCGGAGCCGAGGCGCGATTGACCCTTCGAATCTTTACTCTGGCTAATAAGGTCGGACCGAAACGTCACCTGTTTCGTGACCCCGTGAAACGTTAAGTCTCCGGTCAAGTTGTACTGTTGGTCATTGACCTTTTGGGTTGACGTATTCTTGAAAATGATAAGCGGAAACTTTTCCACATCCAGAAAACCCGCTCCCTTGATCTGGTCGTTGAGCGCCGCAAGTCCGGTGTCTAATGTGCCAGTTTTGATTTCGAGTCTAACAATCGATTTTTGGGGAGCGTCGGGATCAATTGACACCCTTCCAGAAACGCCTTCGCGAAAAGAACCGCTGACGTTGGTGGTCCACAAAAGGCGGACCTTGAACAGCACGGAAGAATTTTCCGGATTGATCTCGTACGTTTCGGAAGCCGCTGCTGCCTGAGTTAGGACCCGGGCTAGCAACAGAGCGGAGAGGATCGCCTTTTTCATGGGATTACCGACGACAGTGTTTATTTCGTCCCGCAATCCTGTCGGGTCCCATCGTCCGCCGTTAAATAACGAGACATTCGGCTCGGACAGATTCGTCGTTCGTGACGGGCTTTTTCCTTCTAATGCACCGAGTCGGTCTGGGACGCAAGCCTAGCCGGCCGTTTAAAGCTTTGTCTTCCTCGCGCGATATTCTCGTCCAAAATCCGTTTAATTTCGGCAACGGTCTCTGGATGGTCCATCAGGTAATGACCAGCTGGAACCAGCTTCTCTGATTCGGCTCCTTCCAAATGTGAGCTGGAATAAGTGACCAATCCATCCGTGCTGCCAGGTCCCGCTATAGGTCCGATATGTCCGATGATGCTATGGAAAGGAACTTTGATCGGCAGATTAGCGAGACCGTTCAATAAGGGGTTGGGCGTAATTGAAACCAGACTCGGTGGAGCGCCGCCGCTTGCGCTAACTCGAGCATAGTAGGAATCCAGAAGACCCGGGTATTGTGTGGCCAGGTCTTTCAGGGCGCGAGCCGGAGCTTTGGAAGGCTGGATGATTCGGTTACCAATGCTGCCGACAAGACCACCGGCCAATACGCTGCCTCGATGTGGGACCGAAAGAAAGATAACGCGGTCGATAGAAGGGTTATGTCGAAAAAAGAAATATTTCAGGATGGAATCTTTTACATCCGTAGGGAGGTTTTTCAAACTGTTCAGCGGCTTGGTCGCGAACACGTTCCAGAGAGCGTCGCCTGAGTCCGAAACCAAAGTATGGGCGAGCAAACCTCCCATGCTATGAGCGATAACCACAACGTGACGCGAGGCAATCGCAGTGCCGCTTGGATCAAATAAACGTTGGGTCGCTAATAGGTCCTCTCGAAGTTGCGCCGAACTTTCCAGCACAGGCTGGCCCGTCGGATAAAGAAAAAACCAAGGTTGATAATGCTCGAGAATTTTGGGATCCGAGCAAAGGTCGTTGGTGAGGTTTTGCCACGAGAGTGGCGTACCAAGCAAGCCGTGTATAAATAGGAGCGGAATCTTATTTGGATCGTACGGATGGATCAGGTAGACGCCAGTTGCGAACCGGGGATCATCAGGCCGGATAAACGATGCGATGGAGCTTCGGGCCACGTTCTCGGCGTGCGAATACAATACCGCTAAAGTAGCCGTGTAATCCGCCGCGATCGGCTCCGGCCCGGACGCGGACTCCACCACCATCGGGTCGAACGAATCGTACAGTTTGAGCAAAGGTACTTGCCCGGGACGCGTCTCTTTGACCGCAGTGATTCCAAGGGTAATACCGCTGGTCGGATAGTGTCGCTCTTTCGGGGTCTGCTCGGGGTTTTTGGTGAAGACAACCAGGGGGGTCCCTTCCCCAGCCATTTTCCATTCGTGGCGAAGGCCGATCTGATGGACTCGGTTCGCCAACAGAATTCGAGGGTGCCCGGCTAAATATTTGGACGATTCCTCTCGCAGGGTCGGCGTCCAATTGATTTCTACTCGCTCTCCATTCCAGATGGTATATCGCTTATCGAATTCAGGATGAATTGCTGCGTTCGGTAGATAAAAAGTCGTGACCCCGGAAGTCTCAGCGCATCCGGCAAGCAGAGCGCAAATCAGGAAACAACTCAGGCAAAGACTGACTGCGGCGGGAAGGTTCCTGCAAACACTAAGTAAAATCCAGCGTCGGGTCATTGGCTGAGTCATTAAATTTTGGATATCGTGCGGCCGGCCAAGCATTTAGCACAAACGCTTCCGCCGCACTAGGCGTTAACCTAAGAGCTGAGATGACGCACGATTATTCCGGTAGTGGTCCGCATTCTCCTAAGGTTGACGTTCCTGGCGGCTGCCGGATGAAAAAGATAATTCGCCTTAGGAGTCGATTCAGCCGATGCGATTCCCAGCTCCGTAGGAGCGAAATCTTTATAGCATCGGTAACGTAAAAGGCGACCAGTTCCGTTAGGTGCGGCATTGAAAATCTCGATTATAGGGGTAGGGACGACTATTCGGTCGCCCCTCCCTCCGAACCGGACTGGCGGATTTCCCGCATCCGGCTCTCCAGTTGGTGGTTAACTCTAAAAGAGATCGGTCGACGCAGACATGGAATCTTCAGGCTCGTTCCACGGCTG
>JAFAHI010000461.1 GCA_019237325.1 Verrucomicrobiota bacterium
AAGCCCCCACGACGAATGAGGATTTATTCATTATATTCATTAACTAACAGTGGATGGAACTCTCCGGTTTGAGTGAGACGCCCCCGAGCCAATTCCGTTCAAAATTGATAACCCACGCTGAATTGGAAGCGCCCGGAGGAGTTATTAAACTTATCCGATTTCAACGGAATACCGTAGTCGAGCCGGATCGGCCCGATTGGTAGATTCAAACGAAGACCAGCCCCAATGTCATCGTTGTAGTTCTGTGTTCCGAAGTTCCACGAACCCGCGTTCACGAAACCAGTATCATAGAACACCGCGAAACGAACTCGGTCGATGATCGGGATAGTGTATTCGACGGTTAACCGAGCCATCGAATTACCACCGATATCATCACCTTGTGCATCCTTGGGACCGACTCGATCGAAGTCAAAACCACGCAAGTTGTTTGCGCCTCCCAAAAAGAGTCGATCGTAAATCGGCACCGAGGTCCCGCCACCCCAGTTCGCAACCGTTGCCACTTCTGCGTCAAAAAGCAGAATCGTGTCAAAAGGCAAGTGGAAATATTGTTCGCCCTCTAAGTCAAACCCGTAAACTTGCACATCGCCGCCTAAAAAGCCGCCCGCGACATAAACCGAAAAATCGACTCGGTTTCCAGTACGAGTTAAGAAAGCGTTGTCGCGCTTATCGTACGTAATCGTGTAAGTGAGCCGGCTTTCCAGCGTCGACCCAGCCTGATCGAGGATCAACGGGTCAGTGGTCGAAATGTCGTAGATGTCCGTCTCTTGCAACCGGTAGGTGAACTTCTGAGCCAAGAAGTTTGTTATCGGCTGCCTCAAGAATAGATCGAACCCGTAGTACTTCTCGTTGTAAACGTTACTAAAGTAAGACGAATCCAAATAGAAGGCGTCCGTCCCTACAGCCAATCTCTTATCCAGGAAGTATGGCTCCGTAAAATTCGCAGTCACCTGCTTCTCTTCCGTTCCGATCTGGACGCGAACTCTGAACTTTTCACCGGCGCCAGTGAACGTTTTCCAATTCAGGATATCAAAGTTTCCTTGGCTCAGTTCGGCGAAGCCGAGCAAACCCTCGTCTGAACTGAAGCCCATACCGAAGTTCAAAGACCCGGTGCGCTTTTCCTGGACGACGATATTGAGATCTTTTCGTCCGGGCACCAGCGTATCGGAAGCGTAGCTGTCGACCTTTTCGAAGTACTGCAAGCCTTCAAGTCGCTTCTTACTGATATCCACACGCACCGTGTCAAAGACGTCACCTGGCGCGAGCACGAGCTCACGGCGAATCACCTTGTCCTTAGTACGGGTGTTGCCGCTGATATTGATGCGTTCGACGTACGACTTTATCCCTTCCTCGATCTTATAATGAAGATCAACCAGGCCTGGGCCGGCCGGCGTCGTTTGCACCGCTACTTTAGCGTCGGCATAACCAGCGACCCCGTATGCGTCCTCAACCGCTTTGATGTCTTTCTCGAGCTTTTGCGGGGAAAAAATCTGGCCTTCCTTTTGTTTGATAACCTTCCGAAAGTTCGCCTCCGTGACGACCTGGAGTCCCTCGATGGTCACTGCGTTAATGTGGTACTGGATGCCCTGCTCAATGTAGATATCGATGTCGACATACTTCGGACCTTCACGGTTAATCTTGACGTCGGTCACCTGAACATCTTCGTACCCGTTGTCCTGGAACAGTTCTTTGATCTTTTGGACATCCTCGTCCAACTGCGCGCTATTCAGTCTGCCGGCTCCAGTTAAAAAGGCGATGATGTTATTCTCCTTCGTCTTCATCTCCTTTTTTAGCCGTCTTGAGGTAATCGCGGTGTTACCCGAAAACCGGATCCTTTTTACAATCGATTTGGTGCCTTCACTGATCGAGTAAGTTACCGTAGCAGTCCCCCGGTCTTCATTGGTCTCGACTTTGTATTGGACGTCCACATCCGGGTAACCTCTCTTTTGATAGAGTTCTACAACCTTCTGGCGCGCTGTCTCTAAGGTCTGTTCATCCAGTGGCGAATTGATCTTCAGCGCCATTTCCTTACGAATCCTGGACGTCTTTACCTTCTCGTTGCCGACCACATAAACACCCGCCAAGGTGACCCTCGTCTGAACGACAACGATGACTTTTACGCCGTCCGGCAATGGCTCACCATAAATTCGGACGTTGGTCACCAAGCCGGTCGCATAAAGCGCGCGCACGTCATCCTCGACAACGGTCTCCGAATAAGGCTGACCAACCGTTGTCTTCATGTTGGTCAAAATTCGTTGCCGGCTCAAAGTGGCAGGTCCGGCATACTGGATTTCAATTTGGCGAACGATTGGGCCCGTCGTCCGCTGAGCAGGACCCGGCGGCGTTGCTTGCGGCTGCGCTGCTGGAGCCTGTTGAGGTGGCGTATTTTGAGGAGCCGGTTGCTGCTGCGCATAAATCGAAGGCGCGAAAAAACCGAGCAACACCAAGCACAATAGCCATCTGCGTTCGGGCATACGCTTTTGCTTCATAGGTAACGGGAGCCAACGATCAGAGCGAATGGCGCTAATTCACGATGATGACGTCCAAAACGTCAACCAGAAAAACCGCGAACGGTCATGCTTTCAATTCAGCAAGCTGTAGACATTGTTACGGGAGTGGGGTTCATAGCCGGCTTCAGTAATTAGCCGCTCGATTTCCTCCCGCGACAACCGAAAGGTCGTACCGGCGCTGCTCACGACGTTTTCTTCCATCATA
>JAFAHI010000495.1 GCA_019237325.1 Verrucomicrobiota bacterium
CACCAAGTTCTCGACGCTAGAAGAGGCGATCGCGATCGGTAATGACACGGTTTACGGGCTGGGAGCTGGTGTCTGGACGCGCAACGCCACCGCGGCTTACCGAGTCGGCCGCGAACTTCAGGCCGGCAGGGTCTGGACTAACTGTTACCACTTGTATCCAGCTCATGCTGCGTTCGGTGGTTACAAACAATCCGGGTTTGGCCGGGAAACTCACAAGATGATTCTGGATCATTACCAACAGACGAAGAATCTTTTGGTGAGCTATAGCCCGAAGGCATTGGGACTGTGTTAGTTTTTTGACTGCTTAGGCGCTCGTAGTGGTGGAACATAGCGTCCGGCGGGGAGTTCGAGTGAACTCCCCGTGCGGACGCTGAAGCGGCCAACAACAGCGTTGCAAAGGGCGCAGCGAGACGGCACCGGAAGACAAAAAATAATTTAAGTAACAAGGCCGCAAAGGTGGGAAAGGAATTTTCTACCGAGAACGTAACTCCCACAGTTCTTAAACGCAGCGACCTTTGTGTACTCGACGTGAGGCGTCCTTTTCCTGGCTAATAAACGGTTCACGGTTCACAGTTCACAGTTCGCAGTCTGCGATTTAGGTGTGTGGATTAGGCGGAGATCGCCGTCCCGAGAAGAGTTTAGCTGTGAACCGTGAACTGTGAACTGTTTACAATGGTCACATTAATTTTTGACAAAGCAGCGACTGAATTCGGCCGGGACGACCACCCAGAACAACCAGCCCGATTAATAAACACTCAGGCTTATCTGCTGGACAAACACCCAGAGTGGGTTTGGATGAAACCGCGATCGGCCACCCCGGAAGAGATTTTGCGGGCGCACCGGCCCGAACTCCTGGAGCGGTTGCGCCGGCCAATGGACTTCGATCCCGATACACCGTACTATCCAGCGATTGACGAGCACGCGCGTCGGGCGGCTGGCGCCGCGATTGCAGCCGTCGATCTCGCGCTCGGCGGTAGAGAAGGTTTCTCTTTAATGCGTCCTCCCGGGCACCATGCCTCTGCGACGAAGGCGATGGGGTTTTGCTACCTGAACTCAATCGCCATCGCTGCAGAGTACGCACTCGCCATGGGGTGTGAACGAGTCGCCATTTGGGATTTCGATGCACACCATGGAAACGGCACCGAGGAAATTGTTTCCACCAATAAACGGATCCGGTTTGCTTCTGTACACGAATATCCGGGCTATCCCGGAACCGGTAATATTTCCTACGGCAACGCTTTCAATTTCCCGGTCTTGCCAGGTACCACCTCTGAAGAGCATATTGCCGCCGCCAATCAGGCACTCGACCGCGCGTTCCAGTTCAACCCGGATTTGCTTTTGGTATCCGCCGGGTTTGATGCCTTTATCGAAGATCCTCTCACCGACATGAATCTAGAGGTAGAAGACTTCGCCGGCTTTGGGAAACGACTCCGCGAGATCGGACTACCAACGGCAGCTATCTTGGAGGGTGGCTACAGCCGCCAGTTGCCGATATTAGTGGAGGCTTTTTTGGCGGCGTGGGCCGGATGACTCGAAGCGCCTGCCGGTAGGGATGAGCTCCTGCTCATCCGAGTTCAAGCCGTCGCGTATTCCCGCGCCGGATGAGCAGGAGCTCATCCCTACCGGCCTAAACAAACAAAGGGCAATCTCCGCCAAGACCGAGGGAGATCAGTTGATCGAGCATCGCTAATTTCAGGGTGGAGGAATTGAATATGGCACTCTTGAAAATGTCTTATGAATTAGGAATTTTGGCGTCGGTGTTGACGATCCTCGTCGGCGCGCAAATCCTAGCAATTTCTGTCGAACGCTGGGTAGACCAGCCAAAACGCCAACGTGTCAGAAAATGATCACGGTTAGCACGCTGGAATGGTCTAGGCATCAAGAAGGTTGGCTAGCGCAAGTTAAACCAGGATACCTCTTCATTCTAAACCGATTCGATAGTGAGATCGGCTCCAAACGGTGGTTTGTGCTTTACAGTGCGGGCCTCCACTTCTCTATAGAGAACAGCAGATTAGTTGGCGAGCGACACGGTTACACTTCGCTCTGCGAAGCTAAATTTGAGGCCGAGCAAAATCTCAAGTTCCAAAGAATTTCATCTCGGCAAGAATCATCAGTAAGATAGCAACTCCGCTAGCAATAATAGCGTAATAAATGCGGCTATTTTCCAGTTCCGAAGTGGGTAGCAGACTTGTTTTTTCGAGTTGTCTTTTCATTGCTGCAAATTTCACGAATTCTTCGACCCTTTCTGCACCGGTCTTGTCAAAGGGCCACCGTTGATTGGCCGGGCGATGACCGGCCCGGAGCAGTCTGCCCGCCCTGTCCGATGAGCGATCTGCCAGGTACTAATCATATCGTCCCTCCGGGACAGAAAAGCTAACGATTGGAGAGCCGGCGCGTATGGTTGGGGGAGTAGGACTACGCGCCGGCTTCCATCTGCGGACTGGGGGGAGTTTCCTCGGAGGCAGCAGCCAGAAATTCTGTGACCATCGCATTATGGGACGCTTTGATTGCAGCGGGTGAACTGGATTCTACGATGCGACCGTGGCTTAGGGGCGAGCGGTTCATTTTGTCTTCGCAGCTAGTCTATGCAAGACAAGGAGGGAGGCTGGAGCAGAGTTGGCAAATGTTGACCACGACTTGGCTTTTCGACCGCGAATGCGGACCCGAGTGATGGAGTGATGGCCGCGGAGCGGCTAAAGACCATAGCCCAGGGTTTTAACCCTGGGTGGTCGGGCCCGAGCATACGCCCTGAAAGCACCTCCAACCCCGCGTCCGCGAGGTGCAAATCAGGGAGGGCGCGCGTCCCCGCGCGCCGGGAAAACGTGCCACGCCTCTAGATGTATTTTCGTTGCTCGATCGAAGACCGCGTGCGACTCCGGGAAGCACGGATCGCGAGGACGCGATCCCTCCCTTGCCATGGGTCCGCTTCCGTCACGAGTACGATGTGCCTCACGAGTGGCGTCCGAAGACGGGTGTTTGGTGTTGGCAATATCGTTCGTGGCGTGCAACGTTCGCGTAAACGGTCGAATCAACAAGCCACGCCCTGAACCCCATCGGCCGCCACTTTCAGGGCGACTCTTCTTGAGCGACCAACCCAGGGTTAAAACCCTGGGCTATGGTCTTTAGCCGCTTCGCGGCAAACTCAAGACCTCGACATTCGGAACAAGCGAATTGCGAAACAGTCAGAGTCTTAGCCGGAGCACCTCCCCGAGATGCGGAGTGAGAAGTAAGCAGTGAGCAGTGAGTAGTAAGCAGCAAGCGATGAGCAGTAAGCACTTATGTACTTACTACTTACTACTTACTGCTTACTGCTTACTTACTATGCCAGCCAGCCAGAGGACGTACCCCTACACCTACCCTACCCAACAAGAATCCTGCCCAGACCATTGGCACACTCCTGGAAAACCTCGGTAGCACTCGGATGCACTAGTGGCACTTGCAGCACTTCATCAAGCGTAAGACCGGCTCGGATCGCCATAGATCCTAGATTAACAATTTCCGCTGCCGCGATGCCGACCACGTGGACTCCGAGAATATGGCGTGATTCAGATTGCAGCAAGATCTTCACCATGGTTGGTAAAGGATTTACCACCGTTCGTTCATCATCCGTGACCAGTCGGAATGTCTGG
>JAFAHI010000656.1 GCA_019237325.1 Verrucomicrobiota bacterium
CGGCATTCAGGCAAAAAAAACCCCGCTAAAATACGGCACCTTGAAATTTCTTGCCAACTTTTGCCGCGTCTCCCGTGTAGTTGAAGAAACAAGGAATGATTATGCCGAACCGACCCGTTTTTGCACTGCTCATTATGGCCCTCCTCAGTTTTCCGGTGGCGCTAATGGCTCAAGAAGTTGTCCAAACCCATAAATTGAGCTATCCGCTAGCCAGCGGCGGGAAATTCACGATCGACGACGCCAATGGGTCGATCGCTATTCGTTGCTCGGACCGGAACGAGGTCGAAATAACCGCGACCAAGCACGCAGACAGTCAAGCTGGCTTGGACGCGATCCGTATCGACATAAAACAGGGAACCAACTCTATCGAAGTCCACACCGCCTATTCTTCCCCGGGGTCTCATAATGGCGGGGTTTCCTATCAAGTTGTGGTGCCGAAAGACCTTGGCAATCTCGAAGCCAACACTGCGAATGGAAGCATTTCCGCGCAAAATGTGAGCGCCAGCGTATCGATTAAGACGGAGAACGGCGGTATCACCGCGACCAGTCTTAAAGGTCCGTTTTCGCTGTCCACCACTAACGGTTCCATCAACGCTGACTGTACTGATTTAGCCGGCGACGGAGTTCTTCACACCACGAACGGATCTATTACCTTGGCGTTGCCGCGGTCTGCCGACGCTCTAATCGATGCAACTACTACTGTGGGCCGAATCAACTCGAACCTATCAGCGAGCAACATAAACAAAGGGATCGTAGGAGGGACTCTCGAAGCAAGACTCGGCGGCGGATCCCATCATTTAGAAGCAAAGACCACAAACGGCACCATTAGTTTAGAGGCGCGGTAGCAGAAGCGGTAGGGACGAGCTCCTGCTCGTCCGTAGGTTTGTGCCTCCCAGCGGCCAAGCACAGCTTCGTAGGAGCGACATCTTTATAGCCGCACCGTCCCAATCGAATGCGCCAGCTCCGTAGGAGCGACATCGAGGGTGGCACGAACCCATCGCTGACCCGGTTTTTGTAAAAGATTTCGCTCCTGCGGAGCTAGTCCTTATTGCGTCAAGAGCTACAAATATTTTGCCCCTAGGGGGCAACGGATCCCGGACGAGCAGGAGCTCGTCCCTACCGTTCCTTACACGATTATGAGATCGACGTCGGGCAGTTCACGCATCAGCATTTCGTGCATCGACAAGCCGACCCAATGAAGTCTTTTCGGTTTCGGCCGACCCAAAACCACGTGGGTAATACCGTATTCTTTGGCGAAAGATACCAAGGCCTGGGCGACATTGTCGTGTTTCAAGGAGATAACCAGTCCGCCCATTTTTTGGGCGGTCTCCAAAGTGTCAGCCACTCTCCGTTGGACCGTGGCGTCTATGCGCACCGCTGACTCTTGCGGAGTACGAACATAAACCGCATACCATTCAGCATTTAACTGAGCCGCTAGTCGAGCCGTCTTACGCAACAGCCGGCCAGGGTCCGGCCCTTGACTGCTAATGGCCACCATCACTTGACCAAGTGCGTTTACATTTGGTCCTTGGTCGGCCGCTACCCGCTCCTGCCGATCGAGTAAGTTGGCGGTTTCACTGAGCGTCATCTCCCGTAACCGCGTAAGGTTTTTCGTGGTAAAGAAATTAGCCAGCGCCGCCTCGATGCGTTCTTTGGGATAGATCTTTCCCGCTTGTAACCTTTCTTGTAAGTCTTCAGCCGGCAAATCGATGTTCACGATTTGATCGGCACGAGCGATGACTTCGTCCGGAACCCGCTCCTTTACCCGGACCCCAGTAGCATCTTCCACCACGTTATAGAGCGACTCAAAATGCTGAATGTTAACCGTCGTGATGACGTTGATCCCTTCTCGTAAGAGGTCTTCCACGTCTTCATACCGTTTCCGGTTCCGGCTTTGGGGAGCGTTCGTATGCGCAAGTTCATCGACCAACGCCACCGTCGGTTTCCGCTGAATGACCGCATCAAGATCCATTTCACTCAAAGTGATGCCGTGATATTGGGCGACCAGCGGCGGCACGACTTCCAAATCAGCGATCTGCGATCTGGTTTCCGATCGATCGTGCGGCTCTACATACCCGATAACCACATCGATGCCGCGCCGTTTCAGGCGGTTACCTTCGATTAGCATTTGGTAGGTCTTACCAACGCCCGGGCAAGGACCGAGATAGATCTTTAACTTCCCGGTCTGTTGCTGCCGGATAATAGACAGGAATTCATCTGCACTTGGGCGCAGCTTGTCATTTTCGACCGTTGCCATGCGTTAGGTAACAGATACCCGATCAACCCAATAAACTCTAGCCAGAGCTTACGGGATGTGGGCTTTTGCGAAGGCGCGCTAGTGGACGGTGGACAGTGGACGAAGTAGACGGAGTAGACAAAGTGGACACCAAGTGGTGGGCGCTGATCAGAAAATCCACTGGGTCCATTACGTCCACTTCTGTCCACTTCGTCTACTAGGGCATACTCGGATAGCGCTTCCAAGCTACCCGGCAGGCGACGGCTGATTGTCCAGAGCGAGGTTCAACTTAAGAACGTTGACTCCGGGCTCACCGCCGATACGCAAGAACGAATTCTCGGTGGCGTCCTGAATCGCCTTCTTAACCACCGCGACGTCAAGGTTACGGGCTTTGGCAACCCGGGACGCCTGTAGTAGCGCATTTTCGCCACTGATATGAGGATCTAATCCGCTTCCTGAATTGGTCACCGCGTCAGCCGGTACCAAGACATTATCGGCTAACCCGTTCTCTTTGCGATAGGCTTCGACGTTCTGTTTGATCTGGTCGATCAGCTTCTGCGAGGTCGGACCCAAGTTGGAACCGCCTGAGGACGTTGGGTCATAACCGGTACCTGCACTTGATGGACGTGGGTGAAAATACTTCTCACCGCTAAATCCTTGCGCCAGCAGAGCCGACCCCACGATGGTCCCATCCTTTGCTTCAATCAGGCTGCCGTTTGCCTGGTAAGGAAAGATCACTTGGCCAATCCCCCAGACTACTAGCGGGTAGAGACCACTACAGACAATCGCCAGGACAATAGTAGCGATGATCGAGGTTTTAAGATCCAAAAGCAGAGTTTTCATATTTTGTGATAGCGAGAGTTCCTGCCTGTCCGTTTAAGCGAGATGAATAAAGGTAATAATCATGTCGATCAGCTTAATCCCGATGAAAGGTAAAATGATGCCGCCCAATCCATAGATCAGGAGGTTGCGCTGCAGAATTTTAGCTGCTCCTAAAGGCCGGAATTTCACGCCCTTCAGTGCTAAGGGGATTAGCGCCACAATGATCACCGCATTAAAAATCACTGCGCTGAGAATCGCACTCGAAGTCGTCTTCAGCCCCATAATGTTCAGGGGCGCAATTAGAGGAAACTTATCCATCAACATCGCCGGGATGATGGCGAAGTACTTCGCGACGTCGTTCGCAATGCTGAAGGTAGTTAGCGCACCGCGAGTGATCAAAAGCTGTTTACCGATTTCAACGATTTCAATGAGCTTTGTCGGGTTCGAATCCAAATCGACCATGTTGCCGGCTTCTTTAGCCGCTTGGGTTCCGGTATTCATGGCCACACCAACATCCGCCTGCGCTAACGCCGGGGCGTCATTGGTGCCGTCCCCTGTCATCGCCACTAGGTGCCCTTGGGCTTGTTCCTCCCTGATTCGGGCTAGTTTGTCTTCCGGCTTGGCTTCATAGAGGAAATCGTCGACTCCCGCTTCCTTCGCGATCGCCGCAGCGGTTAAGCGGTTATCCCCGGTGATCATCACCGTCTTAATCCCCATGGCCCGGAATCGCTCAAATCGATCGGCCAAACCTCCTTTAACGATGTCTTTCAATCGGACAGTCCCGAGCACTTCCGCGTTGCGCGCTACCACCAAAGGAGTGGCGCCTTCGCTAGAGATCGTGATCACGTCTTTCTCGACGGCTTCCGGAAGTTTCCCGCCGACAAACTTGCGAATCGAGTCGGCGGCTCCTTTTCGATAGCTCGAGTCGTCGACATCCACACCGCTCATGCGATTTTGGGCCGTGAAGGGGATAAACACAGCGTGTCCTAGCTCGTGGATCTCACGTCCGCGAATGCCGAGACCTTTGGCGAGCACAACGATACTTCGACCTTCCGGAGTTTCGTCCGCTAACGAAGCGAGCTGGGCTGCATCGGCCAGAGTTTGCCGGTCCACATTCGGGGCGGGCAGAAACTCGGTTGCCTGGCGATTACCCATGGTGATCGTGCCGGTCTTGTCCAACAACAAAACGTCCACATCGCCAGAGGCTTCGACCGAGCGGCCGCTCATGGCCAAAACATTCTTCTGAACGAGACGATCAATACCGGCGATCCCGATTGCGCTTAAGAGGCCGCCAATCGTGGTCGGGATTAAGCAAACCAAAAGCGCAACCAGCACCGGGATCGAGAAATCGACACCGGAATACACCCCGTATGCCTTCATCGACATCATCGCGATCAGGAAGATCAGAGTCAGCGCAGACAATAAGATGGTAAGCGCAATTTCGTTCGGCGTTTTCTGCCTTTCCGCGCCTTCAACCAAACTGATCATTCGATCCAGAAAGGTCTCGCCCGGGTTCGAGGTAATTCGGATCTTGAGAACGTCCGAGAGAACCTTAGTTCCTCCGGTCACCGCGCTGCGGTCACTGCCAGCTTCACGAATCACCGGTGCGGATTCTCCATTGATCGCGGATTCGTCTACCGTTGCCGCGCCTTCGATCACGTCGCCGTCGCCGGGAATCA
>JAFAHI010000691.1 GCA_019237325.1 Verrucomicrobiota bacterium
GATCGATATTGTAAAAAATTAAGTTACAATTGGTGGTTAGCCGAACTGGAAACCCGAACTCTTGCGCAATCTTAGCAAAGGCGCTCCGAGTGTTCACTCCTTCGGCATCCTGAATCCTCCCCTCCTGGATCCAGAGCCCGCAAAACAGTTTTCCATCACCCTGCTGATGCCAGCCCAGGATATCGCTAACCGTGTCCCACCGAACCTCCTTCGGAGCCTGCAGAGCGAACGGCAATCGAGCCTGTACCTCCTGTCTGAACCACTCAATCCCCTTTTCGTCGATCAGATATTTCAGCCGGGCGCGTTTTCGATCTGTCCGATTACCGAAATCACGTTGCACGGTGACAATCGCAACCGCGGTTTGAATCACCTGATCGCGTGCCACGTAACCTAGAGGTTTGGCGAGAACCGGATAAGTATCCTGTTTGCCGTGGGTCATGCCGAAGCCGCCGCCCACTACGACCGTGTATCCCTTGACCTCCGCCGATTCGACCTGGGCAATAAAGCCGAGATCGTTTGCATAAACGTCGACATCATTCCGCGGAGGAATCGCGATCGCGATCTTGAATTTACGGGGAAGGTATTGCTTCCCATAGAGTGGCTCTTCGGTCGTGGTGACCTCAGATGAGGCGGAGCTAGTGCCAATGGCCTCGGACGAGCGGGAGCTCCCCCCTACGGCATCAAGTTTCTCGTCGTTCAGCCAGATGTCAGCATAAGCTGTTGATCTCGACAGGAAAGCTTGGCTGATCTCTTTCGCCAAGTGTTGAGCATCACGGTGCGCAGGATCAGAAATCGGCGCGGCCGCTGCAATCGTGTTTCGCACCACGTCGCCGCAAGCGCCCCAGGTCGTCACTCCGGACTCGTTGATCCGCCGAATACATTCCTTTAGATCACCCTTTAGGACGCCATGAGTTTGAAAACCTTGGCGGGTCGTAATGCGGAGGGTGCCATTGCCGAGCTCTCTCGCGATCTTGTCGTGCTCGAGATACTGCGCGTCGGTTAAATCTCCACCCGGCAATTTTGAACGCACCATGAACATCCAAGCCTTATCTTGATTTTGGGCTTTTCGCGCGGCCCGCTGGTCACGATCGTCCTGCTGATAAGTCCCATGGAATTTCAGTAGCTGATATTCGTCCTCGGAAAAATGGCTGGTGTCCGCGGCAAGGCTCTCCTGAATGGTCCCCCGTAGGGCACGACTTTCGGCCTTGAGTTCCTCGACGTTCTTTGATGACATGATAGGCTATCCCTTTAAAAAAACTCTATTCTCCCTAGGGATATAGCCTTTTTCAAGCTAGTGCAAATTGAATTGGGAGGTTTTGCCGGCGTGTCTGGACCCAAGGCGGTGCAAGACCGCTCGTTCTCGTCCTCGAGGATGTTCCTAGCCCCCTACGTCGGATCCCGTCTCTGGCCGACCGCGGAGCTGCACGCCTGGAGGGGAGGCGCTTTACAGTGTGGCAGCTCTATCGGTTTGCAGCGAGCGCCTCCCGAGAACGTTTCGCGACGCGCATGTCTGAACGATCTCCGTGTTTAGTACGCTAACTATTCCGGTCCATAGAGCTGCCACCCTGTAAAGCGCCTCCCTTCCAGGCGTGCAGCTTCGCGCCCAGCAGGAAACCGGATCCGACGTAGCGGCCTAGGAACACCCTCGAGGACGACGACGAGGACGAGAACGATTAGCGCAGCGAGCCTTTTGCTACCCGACGCAGATCCTCCGCGCATCCGACGTGCGTACCAGTTACATGAAACCATTGATCCTTTTCGGCTGGCTCTGCTGGGCCGCTACGGCGTTCGCCGGTCAGACTGTATTACAATTCAACATGATGAGCCAAGCGGGAGCGCCGGTAACCTATGTTTTCGCTCTTCCGGACGACTACACCGTCGCTCAACCGCCGGTTGAAGACTTACACGGAAAGCTTCAGCATGAGGCGGGCGTCAACGCATTGACTTGGGCCAAACAATTCTACGGCGCCCGAGACGTGTTTCTAACCGGTGTCGATCTTAAGGAGGCACCTGCGCCTTATTTTCTAGCCAATTTCGACGGCCAGGTGAACGGCGTGCGCCAACACTTCTTTGCAGTAGTGCTGGTCGACGGGACCGTGGTTCAACCGACTCAATTGGTGGCCGCCCAATAGTCGGAATCGTCTGGTTTTTCTACGCTCCGGACAGGTTGTGACTGCTGTCCTCGCCAATTAGGATTGCCCTGCCCTTGTAACGAAAGGCAGGGCATGCGAGATCATGTGAACGTTCTCGGATCTCACCAGGATACCTCGCTGACCCCCCTGATGACAAAGGCTCAAACCATCCTCGACGCTCAGCTTACGGTGTTGGACGTGGGTCGAATTTGTTACTGCACAGCCGCGCCTTGCTTTTGGTCCGGATTTTTTAACAGTCCAAAATAAACCAACCAACAATACCCCCCATGAAAGCAGCACTACTATGTCTTGCCGCAGGCCTCATCTCCGGGAGTGCCTATGCGGCTACCGAACTTACCTACTGGGATTTCCTCGGTGGTGGCGACGGTGTTCGCATGAAACAGATTGTCGACGAATTCAACAAGAGCCAATCTGACATCCACGTTACAGAGTCGACCCTTACTTGGGGTGAACCATTCTACACGAAGGTCCATACCGGGGTTGTGTCCGGACAAACGCCGGACGTCATGACCTATCATCTTTCCCATTTTGCGGCTGGCATTCAGGGAAAGGATCTTCGGCCGATTACTAACGAGGAGCTGGCGGCAGCCGGATTGAAGCAATCGGATTTTCAGGATTCGATCGTCCAACGATCGCTTGAG
>JAFAHI010000730.1 GCA_019237325.1 Verrucomicrobiota bacterium
TTCTAAACCAGCAGACTCAGCTTACCACGGCCCGGTCGAACTACTTCACGGCCGAATTTCAGTACATCTCAGCGGTTGCGCAGTATCAATTCGCCACTGCGACCGAGGTTAAATACAATGACCAGTTTAATGATGGATATCATCCCACGACATTGAGTCCCAAGGAAGCGCAGAAAGCCAATCGGGCCCAAGTGGATTCGCCGCTCGATGCTGATAAGCCGGCGACTAAAAAAGCGAAGAAAATTTCGCTCACTCCGCCTGCAGGGAAGATTTCGACCCCGAATGACTGACGTTCCCGTACAACGGTTCCCGGCACTCGAAGATTTAGCGATTATCCAACATGGGTTCACCCTTCGAGTGCCCGGGCTGGATGTCAAAATCGACCGGGCAACCGCGCTGGAACGAATATCGGGCTACCATCGGACCGTCCTACAAGGGCTGCGACCCCGAGCCCTTAGGATCGGAGAGCAGATCCACGGGAATGGGGTAGCCGTCGTGGATCGCGGATCGCCCGAGAAGACCCCCGGCGTTGACGCTTTGATCACCAATGATCCCGAAGTGGTACTGGGTATCTACGTGGCGGATTGTTGTGGGATCTATTTTGTCGATCCGGTCAGAAACGTGATTGGAATCGCACATTCCGGCCGGAAAGGTACCGAGCAAAATATCGCCGGCATGACGCTCGAGCGCATGCTGGCCGGCTTCGGATCGGCGCCAGAGGATTTGGTGGTCCAACTCAGTCCGTGCATCCGGCCTCCGTTTTACGAGGTCGATTTTGCCGCTCAAATCGTTGCCCAGCTGCAGACGGGAGGTGTCCGGCGGATTTATGATTCCGGAGAAAACACCGGGGCAGATTTTGGTCGGTTTTATTCGTACAGAATGGAAAGAGGGTCCACTGGTAGGATGCTGGCGTTTCTGGCGCTCACTAAAGGAGACCGTGGACTTGGACCTTCTGCGCAACACCCGGAAATTTGATCCGGAGCTTTTGGAGTTGATGGATCGGCCGGATTCATCAAACACGGAGTTAGCCCAAGCTTTAATCAATCTACAGAAGCTAAATCGGCACTTTGGCAGCTATCGGATTATCCGCCATTTTCTTAACCGTTGGCTTAAGCCGGGCGAAACCCTGACGATTTTGGATGCCTGCACTGGATTCGGAGACATCCCCCGATTGGTCGTGGAGTCGGCTCGGCGAAAAGGATCCCAGGTGAAAGTACTGGCTGTGGATATGCAACCCACCACTCTGGAGATAGCTCAGCAACGATCCGCTCTATTTCCAGAAATCTCGTACGCACAGGCCGACATTCGTTCGTTCGAGCCCGGGGACAGGTTCGATATCGTATTGTGCTCTCTGGCCCTCCATCATTTTGCATGGCGGGAAGCGGTCGAGATCTTGCAAAGGCTTAGCCGCCTCAGCGACCGTGCGGTTTTGATCTCGGACCTCGCGCGATCGATTTCCGGTATCTTGGGCGTTTACCTGCTGACTTCGACGGTCTTTCGCCACCCGATGACCAAATTCGACGGGCGACTTTCCATTCGGCGCGCATTTTCGTTTGCAGAAATGAGAAGATTAGCGACCGAGGCCGGCTGGGAACGATTCGGGCATCGGCGATTCTTGGTGAGCCATCAGGCGCTATGGCTGGAGAACAGGAGCTAGGAGCTAGGAGCTAGAATCTAGGAGCCAGGAGGGGGCGCGCGTGGAAGTAAATCGTCCTCGTACTCGTCGTCGTCCTCGTCCTCGGATTGGTTTGGCAAGCGACTATGTAAGTAAGATCGCGCCTTGCCTTATATCTCCACGAATCCTTTAGACACTCGGAAGCACGGTTTCGTGTGAGTGCTTTTCCCATAGCAGAACAGTTGTTGCAAAGGCGGGAACAACCAGTCGCCAAAGGTGTCACACGCCTTCATCGAGGACGAGGACGACGACGAGTACGATTACGATCTGCAGCAGCCTCCTAGCTCCTAGATTCTAGCTCCTAGCTCCTGCCAGTTTGACGCCGTACCCGGACCGGCTTACTCCTCTCACGTCGACTCACTGTCCGATGAAAAACTGGTTTGGGCTCATCGCTTTTTTCGTTGTGGTGCCTGGGGCAACCGGCGCGGAAATCCCCATCGATCCCAGCCGATTTCAGCTTCAAGTCGACAAAGGCGCAGAAGCCCGCTCGGCGATTGTCGATGATGAGGCGCAGCCCGGGAGTAAGGAATTAATGGTGACGGTTTCTAAGCCGGGTCCCGAGTTCTGGAGCGTGGAATTGCGAGCGCCAGGGTTCAGCTTCGAGCAGGGCAAAAAGTATGACCTGTCATTTCGAGCGAGGAGCTCGCAGAGCGAGTACGTCTATTTCACGCTGGAAAGGACCGATGGAAATCAGGCCTCGATTACCAGAGGGACTTTCCTGCAGCTGCCGGAGCAGCCGGTTGATTGTACCGTTGAGTTTGAGGTGCAAGAAACGACGCCGGCAGCCCGAGTGACCATTAGCAGCCTGTCCGTCGATCAAGCAACGTTCTATTTCAGCGGGTTCAAGCTGTTCGAGAAATAGGGGAAAGCCCTGGAGCGCTGCCTCGCTTGCGAGGCCGATGAGCGGTGGGCACCCTGGAGGGGAGCCGCTTTGGCCTGGATCCGTTTGCACGCATTTTCTCGAAACCCCGCGTTTACCAGGTCGGTGGGTGCGAACAGGCGGCTCCCGCGAACGTTTCCTGACACGCCTACCGCCCATCGCGATTCGCTGCCTTTCCTACAATGCAACACGATAAGGCTAAACCATACCGTGGGACGTTTCCGGGAGCCGCCTGCTAGACAACGTCTCAGAAATACGACGATCGTTTGCGCGATCAGCTCAGGTTACGGGCAACGGTAAAAAGCGGCTCCCCTCCAGGGGTGGCGACCCCTTCGGCCTCGCAAGCGAGGCAGCGCTCCACGAGCGCGTTTCCTAACTCCTGCCTCGCTTCGCCACGTACTCCGCCGCCAAATCCGACCGCTTAATCTTCCCGCGAGCATTCACCGGCAGCTCCGTTACGATCTCAAAATCGCGAGGAACCTGCCAATCGGCTAAACCCGCGCGGCAGTGCGCTTCGAGGGTTTGCCGCGAGACCGGTGGGTTAGACATCACTAACACTACCAGGTCTTCGTTTCTGTTTGGGGAAGGCACACCAAAGGCGATTACTTCAATTACCCCGGGGAGCTGGCGAATGTGTTCTTCGACCAGGGACGGATGAATTTTTTTGCCTGCAATATTGATGAAGTCCGAAGCCCGTCCATAAAGTTGGGCCGACTCGCCTATCCAGCGGACCAGATCGCCCGGCCTGAATCGGCCTGTCTGCAGCGTTTCCGGGTCTTGATCGGGGAAATAACCATCGCCAACATTAGTACCGCTAATCTCGATCCTATCGTTCTGTAGGTGCGTTATCTGAACTCCATCCAGCGGAGTTCCCACAAACCCGGAAGGCGCATCCAGGCGACCTTCCCGGTCGAACATGATTCCACCACACTCGGACGAGCCGTAGAAGCTATGGATACGCAGCCTAAACCGGCGATAGAATTGTTGGACAGTTTCCGCCGGAAGAGGTGCGCCGGCGGAAATGCAGATGCGGATGGCGCCGAGGCGGTCGCAATCACTGAGCGAAGTGAGCGCCTGAAAGATGGCCGGTGTTGCTGGAAACACTGTCGCTTCAGATTCCTCGATATGCCGGTGGATCGCCCGAGGAAGCCGGTCTCTCGAACAAACAAACCGGGTTCCCTGAAATAAGAGAGGCGTGACCAAATTACTAAAGCCGTACGAATGAGCGAAAGGGATGGCCCCAAAATTGACGTCGCCGGGAAGGAGCCCCATCGAGGTGCAGATATTTCGGCAGTCACAGAAGAGGTGAGACTGTCTAAAACGGATAGCCCGCGGAAGTCCGGTGGTTCCAGACGTTATCTTCAACAGATCCGGTTGAGGCCCGTTCCACTCGGGAGGATCGGAGTTAAGCTTCGAGACCTCGTTTGAACGGAGGGCAGCATGTGGCCGGGTAACTTTGACGACATTATCAAGCTGTTGGCCGGCTACCTCGGTTTCCAGCGGAACCATGACCAGCGACAAATCCAGAGTGGCGAGAAAAATTGCCGGCCAACCAGCGTCCTCGGCTAGCTGAACCAGGATAATCGAGCCCTTCGCGAGGGAAGCAAGCTTATCTCGCCAAGCAGTTCTCTCGGATTCGATGTCAGCAAATGTGCGAAGGACTTCCCGATTGTTTCCGTAGATGGCCGTTTGCGGGGCGTGGCGCGGAAGAATATTAGCCCAGGTCTTCCCAAATAGGTGTAGTTGCACTTGCGTCAGGTACCGGCTGTGTTACTTTCTCGTTCTTTCGACATGAAGGCGGACATTCATCCCAACTATACCGAGACTACGATCGTTTGTGCATGTGGCGCGACGTATCGCACAAGATCTACTCGCCGGGATATCAAAATCGGAATTTGCGCGGCTTGCCACCCCTTTTTTACGGGCGAACAGAAATTTGTCGACACTGCTGGACGAGTAGAGAAATTCGCTCGTCGTTACGGTAAGACAATGCTCGCCAAAGAGAAAAAGAAATAGCCTCCAGCTGGAATCGGTAAAAAATGCCTGCGCGGTTTTGATCCGAACGCAGCGCATGCCGATTCCGCAGCGATGAGCAGGGGCATTTTTTACCGATTCCAGCTATGGATTTTCGTCCCTTGATCGAGCAAAAGCGCCGGCGATTCGAAGAACTCGAGGAGCTCGTTGGCTCGTCTTCTCTTTTTGAGAATCCGAAGCGGGCAAGAGAGATTATGCGCGAGCACTCGAATGTAAAGCGGGTGCTCGAGTCGTGGGATATCCTGGAAAAGAAGCAGCGCGAACTCGAAGAAAATCGTCTGTTAGCTGCTGGTGACGATTCCGAATTGGCCGAGTTGGCGGCGGCGGAGATTCCCACGTTGCAAGTGGAGATCGAAAACCGCAGCAAAGAGGTCCAAGTGGCCTTGCTACCGCCTGAGCCGCACGAAGATCGGGATGCCATCGTCGAAATTCGAGGCGGGACAGGGGGTAGCGAAGCGGCTTTGTTCGCTGCCGACCTCTATCGGATGTATTCGCGGTACGCTGAATCTCATGGGTTCAAGCTTGAGGAGCTAGAAAGCAGCTCGTCGGAGTTGGGCGGTCTCAAAGAAGTGATTTTCAAAGTCTCTGGAGAACATGTCTTTCGCACTCTCAGGTACGAGAGTGGTGTGCACCGGGTCCAGCGAGTTCCAGTGACCGAGGCCAAGGGCGAATTCATACTTCGACGGCAACCGTGGCGGTGTTGCCGG
>JAFAHI010000776.1 GCA_019237325.1 Verrucomicrobiota bacterium
TTGGAATCGCACCGATTGCGCTGCTAGATAATAACGGTCACACCGAAACCGGTTGGATGCGGCAGGATGGTTTTGATCGCTCAGAAATTTCTGTTCGAGGATTCGGCGAAAGTGCGATCACAAATTTCAAAGAACAATTGAGTTCGATCTACGGCTTGCTGGGCGGACTATCCGTTTCTCCATTTTTTCTCGCTGCCCTCCTTCACCGATTCAAACGATCGGAGGTGAACGTCTTCAAATGGCTTCTGTTATTGATGTTACTGGGAGCATTCCTCGGCTCTGTTCTCACCGGAACCGACGGCCAATCGATTAGTCCGAACCAAACTCTCATCCTGATAGGGCCTTCCCTCGCCATCTACGGATCTGCAACGGTTCTGGTGTTGATACACAGGCTCAACCTCAGTCTTTCGCTATCGCGATACGCAATTTACATCGCCTTTTTCCTAACAACAGGATTGCCAACGTTCCTTGGGTTCTTTTCGATCGCCTCGCCGATCCAGTTTCCGCCTTATGCTCCCGGGGTAATGAACGAGATCGGTACTTGGACCAAGCCGAACGAGATCGTTTCCTCCGATATGCCTTGGGCGATCGCTTGGTATTCGGATCGCAAATCACTTCTAATTCCCTGGAGCCGGAAACGATTCTACGAGTATCATGACTTCCAATCCTTAGGTGGCCCGATTGTTGGTCTCTATCTGACGCCGATTACGCTCGATGCGAAATACTCTTCAGATATGACGCTCGGAGAATACAAAGACTGGGCCTCGCTCCTGCTCGGTCTCCCGCAAGGGTTCAACGACTTCCCACTCCAGTCCCACACCCAATTAGCCAACGACCGCTGTCTGCTCCTGATGGATAGCGACCGTTGGAATGAGGCCCGGTAGGGACGAGATCCTGCTCGTCCGCGTCTGTGCCGAGAGAATTCACAGACCAGCTCGTGAAAGCTGTCGAATTTTGCCGCGAAGCGCCAATGAAAAGCATTAACTGTCTTCCTCTAACAGAGGGTCGCGATCGTGATTCAGTTGTTGCCGTTGATAGCAAAGGTTTGCGCTTTGCCACTTTCCTTTACCTGAATGTTATTAACCGCTTTCTCCAGATTCTCGATCTTGGACGCCATTGCAGCCAACTTCTCATTGGTCTGTCTCAGACTCGCTACCTCTGCTTCAAGCGAAGCGATTTTCGTCTCTTGCTGAGTGATTTTAGCCTGCTGCTGAGCTACGGTCTCATCCTGCAGATGCTTCAGTTCCTGAACGGCACTCACGAGAACCGGCACCAGGATCGAGTAGTTCATCTTATAGATTTCGTTCCCCGGATCTTTTGGCTTCTGTACCGCTTCCGGCACTATTCGATAGACGTCCTGGGCCAAGAAACCGATCTGATGATCCGCTTTCTGCTCAAGAGTAATAACCCCATCTTTGATAGATTTACCCAAATGCAGGTCGTACTCTTTCGGACGCAGGTCCATCACTTCTCTCAGACCGTAGCGTAAAGGTTGTACGCCTGTTTTCAGACGCTGATCCGAAGCAGTGTAGACTCCCGCGTGGTTGATGCTGGCAATGACATTCGAGGTGCTTGGGGCGCCTGTATTAGGCACCAAAAAGAAGTCAAACGCATTGCCTCCGCCCGTACCGCAATAGTTGACTAGTTCCGCAACTCCGAATCCGGGTTGAATGATCTTCCAGCCGAGCGCGAAACCGTTTATCGTCGTTGGATAAGCGCCGCCGGCAACCGCGAGAGGACCGGCGACTTCCAGTCTAAATCTGGGATTAACCGTGCTGAGACCAATTTGATCGGTAGAATCAATGTAAATGGGATATGCGTTGTTGACGTTATCATAAATCGTAAAGTCGTTTACATTCCCTTGGGTATAATCCACATCCAATTGGAACCCGGTGTGGGCACCAGGTTGGGTCATATCAATAGTCGTCTTCCGGCTAGTGGTGGAGTCGTTCAAAACGATACAACAGGGCACCTATGTTGCTGCTGTTACCCTCAAGCGTCTCGGTTGCTGCACCGGCTGAGTTGACCACATGCAGCGGGTACAAAGGACTATTGGTTCCGATACCGACATTCCCTTCGATGATGGCGCCGTTGTTCGGCCCGCCGGCATTGTAATCGGCCCCGACCGCGAAGTTACCGTTGACGGTGAGTTTGGACGCCGGATTCGAAAATCCGATACCGACGTTCTGAGCGGCGGCGACAGAGGCTAAACCGAACACCCCGCACAAAGAAGCGTTCCGGACTATCACAGCGAGTTGGTTCTGATTTCTCATCAATTTCCCTCCTTGGGTTCAACTTCACGCCCGTGCTCGCCGGCGCATCATTAAAACGCCGAGGACCAAAGGGAGCGAGAGAAGCAGATAAGTTACGGGCGGCAGTTCCGGTAACGGGGTGATGCTCGCTGTCAGGTCGACGAACGGAAGCAAATTAGTGTTCTGCTGGATAAAACTGGAGGTGTTGCCATTGCCGCCAGCATAAAGATAGGTATTGCCATCCAAGCCAGTAGAGCCCGTAAACGCATTACTGAATGTGTAATTCGGTGAACCGCCTAACGGCGCACCGATCGCCAGGTCAAGAGGACTCCCGGCCGTCACGGTGATGGCGACTATGAGATCTGTGTTCGCTGGTATCGGGTCCGTCGTTTGCGCTCCTCCGGTCAAGCTGAAGCTGAATTCGGTCGCGCTATTCGTGTAGTTACCGCCGAGCGTGTTATTAATATTCTCGCCAAACGGAGCACTGACTCCACTCAACGCGGTCAAGCCGCTGAGTCCGGGCCGTTATCCGTTCCGCTGTAAAGACCTACTGTGACAGGCACAGCGCTTCCGGTGGCGGAATACGCCCAAAGCGAAAGATTTAAGCTGGTAACCTCGTTACCTCCACCCCAAGGTGAACCTGATTGGTTCCCAGTCCCTAACGAAATATAGAAAGTCTGCTGACCGGTAGGCGGAGCTATGTTGGCAGGATAGGGGTACGGACTTTTATCGCCGCCGATGACCAGCGAACCGCCGCTATCAAACAGCGGGACGGTGGATTGCGCGGCTGCCGGTTGAGCCAAGCCGATGATCCAGAATTGTTCGTTCTGATCCAACGCCTGTTCTTGATCCGACGGAACTACGAGATCCACGTCGAACGTCTGGCTCGCATCTGCACCGACGATCGGCGGCTCGTACCCCAGTATCAGTGCAGCGCCCCGATCAAAGTTAACTCGATCCGGTCATTCAACTGTTGGTCCAGCTTCTTCAAGATGATTTCCGGATTGGACGAAGCCATCGCTTTTCAATCTTCTTGTTCGTTGAGAACCGCTGAAAACCGGTTTCGATTCTGAAACGGGACGGATGTGGAAACACCGCTGCCGGAAAGTTAATTTTCCGGCTGCTCTGTTTGTCGATCTCTCGGTTGAGCTCTTGCCAAAATGGATTCTCCGGTTCTGTCTGTGCGCCCGCTCTGGCAATCCA
>JAFAHI010000032.1 GCA_019237325.1 Verrucomicrobiota bacterium
TTACAAATCAGTGCGTAACACTTCCAGGCGCTCTGGAAAAACCGCTTGGGTCACTTGTTGTTTTTGGGACACGTAGTTTTCAGTCCGCCTGCTGAGCAGGCGCGATTCGTGCAAGCGCATCTGGAGGCGGAATTCGCACGGGGCGTCCTGGAGGGGAGCCGCTTTGCAATGTGGCAGCTCTATCGGTCGGTTAGCAGGCGGCTCCCGGAACGTCTCCAGGTGTAATTCTCGCCCACGACTCCGTTCGCCCGCTACCATAGCAAAACGCGCGTCGAGACGTTTCCGGGAGCCGCCTGCTACAAAACGCTGAGTAAATACAATGCCTTTTCACGCGATCACGCGAGCGGTTTCGCAGCGGTCAAAAGCGGCTCCCCTCCAGGGCTGTCCGCCCTATCGCACCACCAATTATCTTGTCCGAACCTTTGCGTCTTTGCGCTTTGCGCGAGATTTTCTGTTCCTACTTTGGCTTCACCACGGCATCCCGGACAGTGAGCTTCTGCGGGATCAGCTTCAGCGCGTAAAAGGTATCGGCGATTCTTTGTTGGTCGGCCAGAACCGTATCGTCGATCGGTTTGTAGATGTGTTCGTAGTGCCGAAGACTCGCCTCGACAATATCGGGCTCCAGTCCTTCAATCGGCGCCAGCTCCTTAGCTGCTTCCGCGTAATTATCCCGTACCCATTGACCGGTTTCCCCCAACTCTTGCATTAGGACTTTTACAACTTCGGGGTTCTTCTCGGAAAAACTACGCGTGCTTACAAAGTATTGATGTCGATTGACGATTCCCTTGGCAGTGGTCAGCACGCGCGCCCCGAGTTGTCTCTGCGCGGCGACGAAAAAGGGATCCCAAATCGCCCAGGCATCGATGGCGCCGTTCTGAAAAGCTGCCCGAGCATCCGCCGGAGCCAGATAAGCGGGCTGAATATCACCATACTTGAGTCCGGCATCTTCCAGTGCCTTCACCACCAGCCAGTGCACATCGGAACCTTTGTTGAAAGCGACCTTCTTTCCCTTCAGATCGGCAATCGACCGGATCGGCGAATCTTTCGGAACCAAGATGCCTTCGGCCTCTGGAGTGGGCAACTCGTACGCCGTATAAACCAGAGGCGCGCCCGCCGCCAAAGCAAAGACAGGCGGAACTTCGCCCACGTACCCGAAATCGATTGAGCCCAGGTTCAAGCCTTCCAGGAGTTGCGGCCCTGCAGCGAACTCGAGCCATTTCACCTCCACGTTTAACGGAGCGAGTTTCTTTTCCAACGTACCCTGCGTTTTAAGCAGGACTAAGGTGCTAGCCGCTTTTTGGTATCCGATGCGAAGAGTTGCGGCTTTTGCGGAGATCGGAGCGAACAGGACAGCGGTGAGCAAGGGTAACAACGGAGCGAACAGGCGGATTGCTGCAAGAGGACGGAGCAGAGAAGTATCTGCGCGCTGGAGCTTCCGGGTGATCTGTTTGCGAGGATTCATCGAGTATCACCCCATGCCTACCATGTTAGTAGGCTATCGACAAGCGCGGCGTCAAAGCAGGACGCGCCCGGTAGGGCGAAGACCCGACTTCGCAAGGCCTACGTCGCGGCCCAATGTTAAGGCCTGATACGATCCACAGCAGGCCGCGCCAAAGCGTAGCGGCGGCGGGTCTCGGCGCGGGCGTGATCGGGCTAACACCTTGACCGACAGAGCTGACCACGTTACGAAGCGGCTCCCCTCCAGGCGCCGCGGCTCTGATGACGCTCCGGGAAAGCTAGCCGCCGAACTATCTAACGGTTGAAGTGCAACCTACAACTTAAAACCTTTAACCTATAACCTATAACCCTTTGCCCCCACCGGTCCCCCGGACGAACGCCGAACGATCAGCGTGGTATCGAACTTAATCATCTCTGCTGGCTCGTTTGGGTCCTTGAGACGGTCCAACATGGCCTGCATTGCTCGTTGCCCCATTCGATAGTGAGGTTGGTCCACTGTGGTGAGTGCTGGATCGTACCATTCAGCAATGGCGATGTTATCATAGCCCACCACCGCAACGTCTTCCGGTACACGCCGGCCCAGTTCTTTTATTTTTATGATTGCGCCGATTGCCGCCATGTCGTTAGGCGCCACGATCGCCGTTGGCGGCCGAGAAAGTTGCAGCAGTCGGGCCGCACTTTGTTGACCATCTGCGACATGCCAGCCACCGGGAACGATCAATTCAGGCGTGACTTTCTTTCCCCGTCGTGCATGCGCTTTCAAAAAGCCGGATAACCGCGGGCTCTGTTTCCTCGAATCAGGCGGCGGCGAGATCATTCCTATCCGCTCGTGTCCAAGATCCAGCAAATGGTCCGTTGCCTTAATAAACCCCTCCTCATCGTCCGCCATAATACATATCACCTGGTCACCGAGCTTATGGGTGCTAGGTACGAAAACGACGGGAACGCCCTGCGCGGCCAGACTTTTTAGTGCTTCTGTCCAAGCCTTATTAACTCTGATAGTGGCAGCGACTAACCCGGCAATGCGATGCCGCCGTAACAGATCCAGATACTGAATTTCTTTTTCAGAATTCTCGTCTGCGTTGCACAAGAATACCGAATAACCCTGGCGCTGCGCTTCATCTTCAATTCCCCGTACTAACTCCGGATAGAACGGATTGGTGATGCTCGGGATTACTACCCCGACCGTGAAGCTACGCTGCGCCCTAAGGCTCCCTGCCAAAAGGTTCGGCTGGTAGTCGAGTCGAGCAATAATCTCCCTTACCCGGATTCGCGTCTTTTCCGAGATACCCGATTTATTGTTAATGACTGCCGAGACCGTCTGCTTGGATACCCGAGCCGCGCGAGCGACGTCATCCATAGTTAGTCTAGACGATCGACGCATTTGGGAAGGAGCCAGGAGCCAGAATCTAGGAGCTAGGAGGCGTTACGTGAATACATCCTATCCGCCAATGCCTACCAGTTTCTCCTTCACATAGCGAAAACTGAGCTCAAGCGAATCGAAGGGATTACGCGAGGTGAAATCCTGTTCCACAACAAACCATTGGCAACCAACCTTTAAAAGGTTGGTTGCCAATGGTTTGTTGTGGAACAGGATTTCACCTCGCGTAATCCCTTCGATTCGCTTGAG
>JAFAHI010000188.1 GCA_019237325.1 Verrucomicrobiota bacterium
TGCACCAAGCGCCGGATGATGATCGACCCAACATGATAGCGTTCGATTTAGACCAGGGCCCGCCGGCAGATATTGTGCTCTGTTGCGAAGTCGGCCTGTATTTGAAGGCGATCTTCGATGAGCTCGGCCTGCAATGCTTCGCCAAGACGTCCGGGTCCAAAGGATTGCAGGTTTACGTACCGTTAAATACTCCAACGACCTACGAGAAAACTAAGACTTTTTCCCGCACTTTGGCCGAGCGATTGCAGGAAGAGCATCCCGACGAAGTTGTCTCGAATATGAAGAAAAGCGCGCGCGAAGGGAAAGTGTTTATCGATTGGAGCCAGAACGACGACCATAAGACAACCGTCTCCGTGTACTCGTTGCGAGCCAAGGAACAGCCGACGGTATCGACACCGGTGTTTTGGGAAGAAGTAGCCCAATCGGCCAAAAGCAACCGCCCGCTCAGCTTCACCTCAGATGAAGTGCTCGCCCGAACCGAGAAACATGGCGATATCTTCGCGCCCGTGCTGTCGTTGAAGCAGAAGCTGCCGGGAGTGAAGAAGGTGAAAAGTGAAAGGTGAAAAGGCGTGTTCGTCGCCCCGATCGGAGGGGCGTCGCATTCCGCGTTCGCTGCTCGCACGCATCTCGGCGCCCGCACGACGTTTACAGGTCAAACGTTCGGAAAGACGCGACGCCCGAGTGCCTAACGCGTGTTCAACACCTTGGGTTCTTGAAAGACCGGGTCCCTGAAACTAGCGCTACAATCGGACACAGAACGATCTCTGGCAGCCCGATTTCGGGTCTCTAAACCCGGCATTGTCAAAACACGCCATGGCCCCAGGGGCGTCGCGTCTTCCAGAACGTGTTAGCTACAACGGTTCCGGGCGTCGACGCACGGGCGAGCTGCGCACGCGGAATGCAACGCCCCTCCGGTTCGGGGGGTGCCACACCTTTCACCTTTCGCTTTTCACTTATCACCTTTACGTATCTGCGATATGACCACAGAGGTTTTTACCCTGAAAAATGCGCAAGGCGCAGAAGTGCAGATCACGAATTTCGGCGCCCGGGTGATCTCAATCAAAGTACCAGATCGGGATGGCAGGCTTGGGGATGTTGTTCTTGGGTTTGACGCTTTAGCCGGTTACAAAGGCCCGAATCCTTATTTCGGCGGGATTGTCGGGCGATACGCTAACCGGATTGCGAAAGGCAAGTTCACCCTCGGCGGGATCACCTATCAGCTGGCTACGAACGACCGGCGCAATCATCTCCACGGTGGTCTAAAAGGATTCGATAACGTCGTGTGGACAGCCCGCCTCGATTCCCCTACTCAACTAGACTTAACTTATCAAAGCCCAGACGGAGACGAAGGGTATCCCGGTACTTTACTCACAAAGACGACTTACTCGCTGACGGAGGATAACGGCTTGGCGATCGACCTCCGAGCGACGACGGACAAACCCACCGTGGTCAATTTGGCTAACCACAGCTACTTCAATCTCACTGGGGACGGTACAAAAAGTACTCTCAATCACGAAATTCTAATTAACGCGGATCGCTTCACTCCCACCGATGCCGAGTCGATTCCGACGGGAGAATTAGCATCCGTCGCCGGGACACCATTTGATTTCCGCACTCTGACTCCAATTGGCGCCAGGATCGCAGAGAAGGATCAACAGCTGGTCTACGGTTTTGGTTACGACCATAACTGGGTTCTAAATAAGACTGATCCGACCGAGCTTTTTCTAGCGGCGAAGGTGGTCGACCCCTCATCCGGACGGCAGCTAGAGGTCCTCACTACCGAACCCGGCCTGCAGTTTTATTCCGGGAACCTGCTGGATGGATCCGTCACCGGGAAAGGTGGTATTCGCTATGCCAAATATGCCGGCATTTGCTTGGAAACTCAGCACTTCCCGGATTCACCTAATCAACCCTCTTTTCCTTCGACCGAACTAAAGCCCGGCCAAGAATATTATCATCGGGTCATCTACCGTTTCTCCGTGACAAAATCGTAACGGCCGAGACGGGGTTATCAGTTTTATGTTCTAGGTTTTAAGTTTTATGTTCTGAGTCATTTTCGTTGGAGCTCAAGAGATACATTGAAGAACTTAGAACCTAGAACTTATAACCTGAAAGCCATAACCCTCACGGTCATTGCTGCCACCCTCATCGGGTTATCTTCGCCAGCGTTGGCGCGCAACGTAATCATCTTTGTCGCCGACGGGCTGCGATACGGTTCAGTCAACGCAGAGGATGCGCCCACCTTGTACGAGCTTCGCCGGCAAGGAACGCATTTCTCGAATAGCCACGCGGTATTTCCCACATTCACGACTCCGAATGCGTCCGCTATCGCAACTGGCCATTACCTCGGCGACACCGGCGATTTCAGCAACACGCTTTACCCGGGGTTCCCGATCCCTACTGTTCCGGGCGTACAAGTTCCCTTGACGCAAACGCCGTTTATTGAGAACGACGCGGTGCTGGGCTGTGTCGATGAACATTTTGGTGGCAACTACCTGAATGAACAGACCCTGCTCCAGTACGCCCGCCAGAACGGCTTCCTCACAGCCGCCATTGGCAAGCTCGGTCCGACGCTAATTCAAGATGTGGCTGCCGCTGCTCGCCAGGGTGGGAAGGTGCCCGTCCCTACAACTGTGATCATCGATGATAGCACCGGGAAGCTGGGAGGGATTCCGCTGAACTCAAAAATCATTGAGGCACTCAAGAAGGCTGGACTTGGTCTCACGGCTCCCGACCGAACGAATAATCAACCCAAGACTCAGCGAGACAACGGCAACTACGGCACCAACGACGAGCCAGGGACCTTGGCCCCAAATTTCGTTCAGCAACAATATTTTACCGATTGCCTCACCAACGCGGTCCTGCCTACTTTCGTTCAGGCTCAACAACCTTTTGTGGTGGTCTTCTGGTCACGAGACCCGGACGGCACCCAACATTATGAGGGAGACAGCCTTAATCGGCTTGAGCCAGGGATCAATGGGCCTACCTCCCGAAATGCAGTACGGAATGCCGACAACAATCTTCGGCAGATTCTGGAGTACTTGAAGGCAGCAGATTTAATTCAGGACACCGACATTTTTGTGACGGCCGATCATGGGTTTTCGACCATCACCAAGCACGAATTAGATGCCTCTGGCCAGGCCGTGACGAAGAGTTTTTCAACCGGACGCACGTATCGCGACGGGACGGGAAGGCCGGAAGTTCATCAAGGTTGGATTCCGCCCGGCTTTGTGGCCATCGATCTAGCGAATGCACTTCAGCTGAAGGTGTACGATCCCGATAGAATCACGGTACGAGAAGGAAAATCGGCCTACAAAATTGTGGTAACAGATTCGGAAACGGTGGCTGAAGGTCAAGAGGAGCGGCCATCAACAGGCGACGGCCTGTTAGGCGGGGACGGTTTCATCACCGATCAGACCGATGCTAAAGTGATAGTGGCGGCAAACGGTGGTTCGGATCTCATTTATCTGCCCGACCACGATTATTCCCGGTTGAAACACATCGTCGACTTCTTAGTCGCCCAGGACTACGTGAGCGGCCTGTTCGTGACCTCCCGATATGGGGAAGTTCCGGGGGCACTCACCTTAGCCGACGTTAACCTGGAAGGCGCTACTCAGATGCCGACGCCCGATTTGGTAATCAATTTCCGCAGCTTCGCCTTGGACCCGAAGGACCCGTTCATGAGTGCGGTGACTATCTGCGATACTACCCTCCAGGAAGGCCAAGGAATGCATGGCAGCTTCAACCGGGCGGATACATTCAATAATATGGCCGCTTACGGCCCCGATTTTAAGAAGCAATACGAGGACAAAGCGCCCGTTGGAAACGCGGATGTTGCTCTGACCGTGGCCTCGATTCTAAAACTCGAGATCCCGCACAAAGGTCGTTTGCTAGGTCGAGTCTTAAAGGAAGCGTTGGTCGACGGTCCGCCCACGATCCAATGGACAGAAGCCAAGAAATCGTCGGCACCGGCCGAGAACGGCAAGCAGACCGTCGTCTACCTACAAAAAGCCGGTGACACGCTGTATTTCGATGCCGCAGGTTTTCCGGGATGGAGTGTTGGAATGGTGGGCGGAGAAAGTGAAAAGTGAGACGTGAGAAGTGATTGGTGATTGGTGATTGGTGGGGCGAGGCCCCAAAACCGTTCAAGGTTCGAGGTTGTAAGTTTCACGTTTTACGTTGCGCTCTCCATCCAACCGGGCGTCAGCCGCGAGGCAAAAGATCGAACTTTGAACCTAGAACGTAAAACCTAGAACCGCATGGGAGCATCCCCGCTCAATAATCCGTGTCTTTCCCGGCTTTGATCGCAGTCTCTAGGCGCGCGGCCAAATTGCCGTCTAGCTGTTTCAACATCACCAGATCTTTTTCGGCATCCGCTTTTCTACCCATCTCGACATAGAGTACTCCGCGGTATTCGTAGGCTTGAGCTAACTTCGGGTTCAATTTGAGAGCCGCGTCGTAATGCTGCAACGAGCTGGCGAAGTTCTCCGGGCTTTGTTTCCGCAGACAGTATGCCAGATTGTTGTGTGCTTCGGCTATGTTTGGATTCGCTTTGAGCGCCTCTTCAAACTTAACTTGAGCGGCCGCAAATTTCTTGGCGTTCATTAATGCCACTCCCTCTTTAAACGGGGTCTCCGCGTTGGCCGTCTTTTGTGGAACTTGTGGCACTTGTTGAGGTACAGTCATTGATCTACTGCCAGCCGCGAATACAGCCGGTGTCCCGGCCGTAGAAAGGAATAAAATCGCCATCGGGAGCAAACGATTCATAGCAAAGCCTCTATGCGTGAGCGGATTATACAAGCAAATCATAGTTTTTGAAGTTCCCAGACCGGAGTTCGCCGGTTTGTCTACCCATTAATGACTCACCGATTACCGATAAAATTCCCGCGGACGACGGACATAAGCTTTTAGTATCAGAGGGCCCTCGGACGCTCCCCGCCGCTAAAGCGCTTCTTCCGACGCAAACGGACAGGGCAGACTGCCCCGCTCGATCTGGAGCGTTGAATGGGTGATACCAAATTCGCTGGCCAGCGCTTGGGAAATCTTTTGAATTTCTTCGTCATTACAGTCGTGGTCGGGCATCACCAGATGAGCGGTAAGCGCGAAATCCGTCGTACTCAGCGGCCAAATGTGAAGGTCATGAACCGCGGTGACATCGGGCCACGACTCGAGAAAGGCTTTCACTTTCTTTGGATCAATCGAAGTCGGTACCGCATCCAAAGAAAGATCAACCGATTCTCGGAGTAACCCCCAAGTGCCCCAGAAGATGATAACGGCTATGGCTAGGCTCAGGACCGGATCGATCCAATACCACTGAGTATATAAAATCAGGAGTCCGCCCAGGACAACACCTGCAGAGACGGCCGTATCCGCCGCCATATGCAGAAAGGCGGCACGCACATTGAGATCTTCTTTCTGGCCGCCGGCGAACAGCATCGTCGTGACGCCGTTTACCGCAATCCCAATCAGGGCCACAATCACCACTGTCCACCCTGAAACCGGCTCTGGACGCCAAAATCGCTGGACCGCCTCCCAAGCGATGGCGCCGATAGCGAATAAGAGGAACAGCGCATTGAAGAGAGCGGCCAGTATCGATGACCGTCGCATCCCGTAGGTTCGGCGAGAGCTCGGTGCGCGCCTCGACAGCACGAATGCCCCCCAGGCAAGAGCCAGTCCCAGCACATCGCTCAGGTTATGACCGGCATCCGCTACCAAAGCCAACGAATTAACCGCGAACCCAAAACCCGCCTCAACTACGACAAACACCAGGTTAAGGACCACCCCCACCATGAAGCGCCACCCGAAGTCGGTGGGAGCGTGGCTGTGCCCGTGGGAATGCTCGTCATGAGAATGATGGTCGTGAGCCATGGCCAGGTTAGTAATCAGCAATCAGTTTAGGAGCTAAAAGCCAAAATCTAGGAGTTAGGAGCGCACCCGCAACCACAGACATATAGGTCCATAAGTCCTATAGGTCCCATCCGTGCCCGTTCCAGCGTTCCCTCAAACAAGCTTCGTTTCCCCCGTCTCGAAGGTGGCCAACACGTCCTCTGGTGTCTCCGCAGTTTCTAGCGCCTTACGGAGTTGATCGTCTCGGAACGCGCGCATCAAGACACCCACTAACCGCAAGTAATCGGCGTCCATGGTTTCCGGGATACCGATCACGAGAACGAACCGAATACTGGCCGGGCCTCGGCGGATCGGCTGAGCCAAACGGCCGAACGCCATCACCATCGATATTACGCTGTCAGCCCGTCCGTGCGGAATCGTCAGGCCTAGCCCCATGTTAACCTTACCGCTGCGTTCGCATTCCCCTAAACAGTGAGTAAAGCCTGACCAATCGATGATGCGGTTGTCACCCTTCAGCGAATCGCTAACCATCGTAATCGCCTCTTCCCGAGTCGTTGCTTTGACGTTCAGTAGAATCTGCTTGGGTAGCAGTATCTCTCTGATCCGGATCATATCGCGGTTCCACTCCAACCCAGTTTCGCGCGCAACACACCGGCGAAAGTAAAATTGCTCGGCAACACCAGGGGTAAGGTGACGTCCGCAGCTTTGACCGTTACCTCGTCTCCCACGTGAAAATGAATTGGTTCCTGCCCGTCGATACTCAGCGAAATCGGTTGCTCGACGCTTCGATGGCTGGCTTTCAGGCGAATCGTCGAACGGTTGGATACAACCACCGAGCGGTTGGTCAGGACATGTGGGCAAATCGGCGTTACCACGAAGATGCCGGAGTTCGGTATGACGATTGGGCCACCGGCGGAAAGTGAGTAAGCGGTCGATCCGGTGGATGTCGCGACAATCAGTCCGTCGGCATTGTATTCGGTGAGGCAGACCTGATCGATGGCCACTTCGATTTGGACAAGCCGGGATCGGTCGCCGCGGCTGACGACGACGTCGTTGAGGCCGACTCGCGAAATGCTCTGGCCGCGTAGACCACGTACACTGGCTTCCAACAAAGTGCGCTCTTCCACCCGATAGTCGCCCGACGCAAGGGCCTTGGCCGCCTCAGCGTAACTCGGGCCGCCAAAACCAGTGAGGAAGCCGAGCGACCCAAAATTAATCCCCATCACCGGCTTCATTTTGCCCCGAAGATCCCGCACTAAGCGGAGCAGCGTGCCATCGCCGCCTATCGTGATAAAAAGGTCGACCTGGTCCCGTAGCTCATCCACAGTCTGGCCTTTGAGGCCGACTAACTCAGCAGAATTTTCCTCAAAAAGGGTCTTGATACCCACTCTCTGCAAGCACTCGTAGAGAGCCTGCAACGAGTTTGCAGCCCCCGGTTTCCGCCAATGCGCGTACAGCCCTAAAGTCAACGAAGACATGCTAAATATTCCTGGTTCCCTTTCGTTCCCAGCGTCGGAGAAGGGATGACTCCACGCCACTCTCGCCCCAACTGATGTATGACAAAATCCTGTATTTTCGAGACTGCGTCCAGGCGATCGGCCTCTTGCCGTACGATGCCGCCTTTGCCGACTCGTTGGGGGTCCAATTCAAACTGGGGTTTAATAAGCACGATGGCCTCGCCGTTGCGCCGCAAGAGCTTTAAAACGCTATCTAACACCAGGGTCAACGAGATAAAAGAAAGATCAGCAACAACCAGATCGAAGCCGGTCCCGGCTTGCTCAGCGGTGAGAAACCGCGCATTGACGCCCTCGATGGTAGTTACTCTCGGGTCGGACCGAATTTTCCATGCCAACTGATTGTGCCCGACATCGACCGCCACGACATAGGCAGCCCCGCGTTGTAACAGACAATCCGTGAAACCACCGGTGGATGCGCCAACATCAAGACACCGCCATCCGGATGGATCAATCTGAAAAAAATCAAGAGCCCCTTCCAGTTTGAATCCGCCGCGGCTCACGTATCGCTCGCGCTCCGCCACGCGAATGGGAGCCTCCGGTAGCACCAATAACCCCGGCTTATCCGATACTTGCTCGTTCACGAGGACCTGACCAGCCAAGATCGATCTCTGGGCGCGTTCCCGCGATTCGAAATGACCGAGATCAACCAATAGTTTGTCCAGGCGAACTTTCTTGCCGGCCGCCATTTTTTGATCCTTCTTCGGAGTTTCTTTCGTAACTTTACTCTTGATTAACGATTTAATCCGCCAAATCTAATCGATCCCATTCGGGCTAGTTCCTATTTATGCCATCAGAAGAACTTAAGGAGCAAATTAAGGACATGTTGATCACGAACCTGATGCTCCGAACTCCAAAAGAAGA
>JAFAHI010000040.1 GCA_019237325.1 Verrucomicrobiota bacterium
GTTTTCATTAACGGCATGCGCGAAGGGCTGACCAGTAACGGGAACGGCATGCCGATCGATTTTAACGCGTTCGATTCGGTCGACATTTTGAAGGGTCCCCCGGGAGTCGTCTACGGAGCTTCTAACTATGTTGGCGGTTACTTTAACTTAATTACCAAACAACCGTTCTTTGACCGGCTCCAAGGATCGATGAGCGCTACCTTTGGAAGCTATGATCAATATCGGTGGAATATCGACCTCGGCGGTCCAATCATCCCTGACAAACTCGCGTTTCGCATCAGCTATTCCGGCATCGACTCAGGCAGCTATTACGAAAACCAGATTACGCAGACACAATCACTGTTCGCGGCGGTAACCTGGATCCCAACCGACAAATATAAACTGGAGGTCAATGTCGATGGGTTCTCTGCAACGTACACAGAGAACAATGGCTTTAACCGTCCGACTCAGAACTTGATCGACAACGGACAGTACTTCTCCGGCAATGTTATTGGGTTTCTCAGTGGTGGTTCTCCAGTATTCGGAGTGCCATTCCCACAGAACGTCCAAAGCGGTAGTAACCTGGTGGAGCCAGGTGGCCTCGTGGGGTTAGATCGCAGTATTCGCCTGATACGGCCGGGCGATGGTTCCTACGGGAAAAGCATTCGCGGGCAAGCGATTCAGACTTTCACGATCAACGATAACTTTAGCATCGTAAATAATACCTTCGTGCAGGGTATTGATCGGCACACTAAAGATAGCGCTTACTATTCGGAAATCATCCCAAGCGCATTTTCGTTCGAAAACCGGATCGAGTTTCACATCAATTTTGATATCCCGTTCGGCGGCGGAGGCAGTGGCGGTGAACCCGATGATGGGAAAGAAGCGAAGGCTGCGGTCCCGCAAAGCCCTCCAGCATTCGTCCTAGGAAATAAAATTAATTTTGGAATCGATTTCCATTATCAGGAGGTGACAGCCTATGACGACTATTTCGACGAACCGCTCAACGCCTGGAATCTCGCTACTTCCCGTAACTTCATTCACTACGTAAATTTTAGCACCTTCACCGCACTACCCATTCCAAACAACCCAGGTTGGACCGGAACGCCGGGAGTATACAACGGCGACACCAATTACTCCAAGGTGTTCACGGTGGCTCCTTTTTATGAGCATGTTTTCGATTTCGGAGAACATTTCTCACTGCTAGCCGGCGTCCGGGCAGACGTCGTCTGGGTAAAGGTGAACGATCCACTGTACGACGAAGCAATTGCTGCGGGGACGGTGAACCCCAATGGACCGGTAGGAGCCAGGGCGTCAGTCGTCGAACCCAATTTCAACGTGAGTCCAACTTTTAAGCCTTGGAAATGGTTAACGACTTATTTCACCTATAACTATAGTCAGGCGTATGCTGCTGGTAACGGCGGCGGCTTCCCGGCAGGCGACGGCAACGGTCATGCTACGATCCCGGTCACCAATGAGCTTCATATACACTCCGATCTGTATGAAGCCGGCGCCAAGGCCTCGATTATAGGAGATACCCTATTTATTAACGCCGCGATTTTCCAACAGCACCGGATCAATCCCGGCATCGCCGCCACTTATTCTCGAGATACGGCCAGAGGATTTGAGATCGAAGCGGATTACCAACCGAGCCGGAACTTCTATCTAAGCGCGGGCTACAGCTATCTGAATTCGTTCATTCATGGCTCGCCTGGGTTTGTCGCGCAGGTTTACCCGATCGATTCTGTTCATCAGCTCGGGCCTGATGGCACGGTGGTCACTGACACTAGCGCGACTTTACCGCGAGGCGTTTATCGACAGCCGGGTGTGCCGGCTCATGCCGTTAACCTTTTGGCCAAGTATCAAATTCCGACTAGCTTCGGCACCTTCGGAGCCATATTTGGTGAAACGGTTACCGGTCCGATGTTCCTTGGATATGGGGGTTATGTCCGGATTCCGGCTCAGCACGAGGAGGATTTAACCTTCTTCTATCATACTAAGGATGACCATTTTGAGGCGAAAATCGCGTTATTAAATCTGACCAACCAGAAACTGTGGGGACCACCTGACCCGGTATACGGCTATGATTCGGTGGTTGCGGAATGGCCGTTCCACGTGGAGGGAACGATCACGATTAAGTTCTGACCAGGCAAGGAGCTGGGAGCCAGAATCCAGGAGCTGGGAGGGCGAGATACTTGGTGGGGCGAGACTCCCGAAAAGCCCCTCGCTTCGCCAAGGGCAAACCGCACAAACGCCGAAAAATCAATGAGCAAGGCCTATGGACGCGCCGAGGCGTGGCCCACGATGACCCACGGCTCGGCGCGTTTAATGGCCTAACAATGCAAGTGAACGAGGATCACCAAACACTTCGCTACAACAATGCCTCCGTTCGGGGGCCTTGCCCCACCAAATATGCGATCAGCCTACCTCCTAGCTCCGCTTTTGGGCTTCCGCGTTGATGGGCCTGCTGCGCCCTTCATCTGGTGCAATCGGGTAAGCATCATTTCGACGGCGGTGTCCAGGCAGTGTTGTGCGGAATATAATGTCATCGCTCCATGGCTTCGACGGAGGGAATCGATGAAAATGACTCCTTCGAGCATGTCGATGAGCATCTCGAAATCCGCGCTGCGCCGAGGCTTTTTCTGCTGAGACGTCAACAACGTGTTTATCGCCGAGCGCATCGGTTTAAAGACGTCGTGCAACACGTCGCGGTGATCTTTGCTAAAGTGATGGAGTTCTCCCAGAAGGACTCGGATGATGGGCAGGCTCTCATCCATCAGCCGATGTTGAAGCTTGGCGTAATGCAATAGCGCGGTCCGGAGATCCCCAGGCGGCTCATGCGCTGGGGGCGGCTCAATCCTCCTGGCAAAAAAGCGTTCTACCACGGCTCGGAGAAGCTTTTCCTTCGTGCCGAACCGGCGGAACAACGTCATTTCGCTCAACCCTGCTTCGACAGCAATCTCGCGGGTTGTAGCTCCTTTGAGACCTTTACGCGCAAATACCCGGGCGGCAGCATCAAGAAGTCTCTCTGAAGCGTTGCTTTTTTGGGGGGTCTGACTCTGAGGGCGGGGCACTGATTAAGTAAGTACTAACATCGCTCCGCGGAAGCGTAAGTCAACCTTTTAATCATGCTTAAACTCTTATATCAGTTGATATTACGCGGAACGGGTCTAGTTCGAGGTCCACGGTTTGGGGATCCGCCGTCCGGTGTTCTAGTGCTCACCGGCGGCCCGGCTGAAAACGTCACAAATGGCTCATACGACGTATAAGACGTAGGGTACCGGAATTTTATTCCGAGTTTGAACGGTACGCCTGAACCGCAAGCCGTTCAGGTGGACGGCAGGTGGCGCCAAATGAACGATAAACCTTGCGATGACTTGTAAACGGAAAATAGCTGGGACTCCTCGCCGTCACAGAAATGTCACAAACCAGAGTTTGCTGGATGCACGACTTTCGATCAGTGGAAGGGGACTGCTTCAGACTATGAAAACTACCTCATCACGGTTTGCAGGTTTAATCGCGCTGATCGCGATCTCGCCCTTATCGGTTCACGCAGCCACTCAGCTGCAGGGAGCGGGAGCGACTTTTCCAGCGCCGCTCTATCAGCGTTGGATAGCTGAGTTCTCCAAGGCAAACCCGGGAATTCAGATCAACTATCAGGGCGTCGGGAGTGGCGCTGGCATCAAGCAATTCACGGATGGCCTGGTGACGTTTGGCGCGAGCGATGCAGCGATGACCGATGCACAGATTCAAAAGGTCAAGCAAGGCGCGGTCCTGATTCCCGCCACCGCAGGCAGCATCGTTCTGGCTTATAACCTGCCAGGCGTCGAAACCCTGAAGTTGTCTCGGGAGGCTTACGTTGGGATCTTCCTCGGCAAAATCACCAAATGGAGCGACCCGGCCATCACGAAGACGAACGAGGGTGTAAAGCTTCCGGATTTGAACATTACGGTCTGCACTCGCTCTGACAGCAGCGGTACAAATTTCGTTTTCACGGGGCATCTGTCGGCCGTAAGCAGCGATTTCAAGAGCCAAGTTGGACAGGGAACGTCCGTCACGTGGCCCACGGGAGTAGCGGGTCAAGGTAACGACGGTGTTACCGCGTTGATCAAACAAACGCAAGGCGCCATCGGTTATGTCGAGTACGGCTACGCCAAGAATAACAAGCTTCCTTTCGCCCAGCTCCAGAACAAAGCAGGCGAGTTCGTCACCGCTACCCCAGAATCAGGGGCGGCAACACTAAACACAACTCAGTTTCCAGCGAATATTCTGCGCGCTTGGCCGAGCGACCCTGACGCGAAAGACGCCTATCCGATCGCGACTTTCACTTGGCTTCTTTTATACAAGACCTACAGTGACAAGGATAAGCTGGCAGCGCTTAAGAAGTTCGTAACGTACGGGTTGACGGATGGCCAAAAACTGTCCGACGCTCTTGGGTATATCCCGATGCCTGCTGAGGTCGTCCAAAAATGTGAGGCGGCTTTAAACTCAGTGCAGTAACGGCAAATCTTTAGCAGATCCAATGACAGACGGTACCGAGTCCCAGATCCCGAGTTTTCATCGAAAAGGGTTTCGATTCGATTTATTCCGTCTATTTACCTGGGTGGCCTCCGCGGCAACGGTTGCCACCCTGGTTTTTATTGCTGCGAGTATTTTGGTCCAAGCGTGGCCAGCTATTGCTCGCTTTGGCCTTGGCTTCTTTACCACCGTGGCCTGGAAGACCAGCGACCCAGAGAACTATGGTGTGCTTCCGTACCTGGTGGGAACGGCCATCAGCTCGCTGATTGCTTTGTTACTTGCTTTACCACTCGGTGTTCTCATTTCGATTTTCCTGAGCGAGAATTTCTTAGCGCTTCCTTTGCGTAACACGGTTCGGTTTGTGGTAGAGCTCCTGGCAGCGATACCCAGCGTTATCTACGGGCTGTGGGGCATCGCCGTGGTAATCCCGATTGTTCAGCGGATCGGAGGACCAATCGCGGGAGCGCTTGGGTTCCTGCCTTTGTTTCAAGGCCCGTCTTCGGGAAATAGCATGCTGACAGCGAGTTTGGTGCTGGCGCTGATGGTGCTACCCACTATCACCGCAATCTCTAGGACCGCTCTGGTGGCGGTTCCCGGACAGCTCCGGGAGGGGTCGTATGCGATTGGCGCAACCCGATGGGAAACAATTTTTGGCGTTTTATTGCCAACGGCTGCCCCTGGCATTGTGGCGGCTACGATTCTGGCCTTTGGCCGTGCCATGGGTGAAACCATGGCTGTTGCCATGCTTATCGGAAATAGCCCTCGCCTCACCTGGTCGTTACTTTCGCCAGCTGGCACGCTGGCCAGTTTGATTGCCAACAAGTTCGGTGAAGCGGAGGACTTACAGGTGAGCGCGCTTTTGTACGCAGCGTTTGCTCTGATGCTGTTTACGTTGCTGGTCAACGTCTTGGGCGAGCTCGTACTACGCCGGGCCCAAAAATCAATCAGCGGGCTGCGCTAACCTTATGTCGACTGCCGTTTTCAACCAAAACCTGGCACCGGAACTAAAGGCGCAAACCGCCAGGGACCGGTTGCGCTTGGGTCGAAACTTCTTTTGGACGGCGATCTGTGTCGGAGCTTCGTTCCTGACACTGATCCCATTGTTTTCGATCATATTTCTGGTGGTCAGCAATGGGGTTGGATTGTTGACGCCGAGTGTGTTCTTCGAGCTGCCGCCGGCGCCCGGCCAGGAAGGAGGCGGTTTAGGGAATGCGATTCAGGGCACAGCGCTCATGGTCGGGATTGCGATTTTGATCGCAGCGCCGCTTGGCATCCTATCCGCCATTTATATTTCGGAGTATGACAAGCGCTCGATGCTGGCAGCAGCCGTCAGATTCATTGCGAAGCTCTTGACCGGGATCCCGTCGATCATTTGCGGTATGTTCGCGTTTGCGACCATCGTCGTCAGCACACATACAAAATCGTCTATAGCCGGCGGCGTGGCGTTGGCGGTTTTAGCTCTACCGACGATCCTGTTAACGGCTGAACAAGCTCTCCTTGGGGTACCGCACGCTTTGCGTGAAGCTTCTTACGGCATGGGGGCAACGAAGTTTCAAACCATCTTTCGCGTGGTTTTGCCCGAGGCTGTCCCAGCGATCATGACGGGGTTAATGTTGGCAGTAGCCCGAGCCGCGGGTGAAACTGCACCGGTTTTGTTTACGGCAACTTCCAGCGCCTACTGGCTATCATCCCTCATGGAGCCAACCCAATCGTTGGCAGAGCTCATTTACCGCTTCGGTAAATATCCGTATCCTCACCTGATCCAGCTGGCTTGGACCGCTTCACTGGTGCTGGTCGTCCTCGTGACTCTAACGAACGTGACTGCGCAGCTGGTGTTCGGGAAGAGGAAACGACGGTAGGAAGAGCGCACCGGCGAATGGGCGAATGGGCGAATGGGCGAATGAAGGGGAGCCGCTTTGGAGCGTGCCGAAAGACCACGCATATTTTTTCGAAGCGTGGGCATGGCCTGAAACTCTACAAAACAGGCGGCTCCTGCGAATTACCCAGCGCGATCCTTGTCCCAGCGTGGTTCAGTAAAGGCTATAGAAATGCGATACGTCGAGACGTTCGCGGGAGCCGCCTGCTGCTTTACTTTTAGACAAATTACGTCATGAGGGGAATCGCGCGAGCTCGACGATCTACGCTCCCCTCCAGTCGTCATCCACTTACTTCGAGTAGCCCACTGGCGATTTTCCACTTGGGGCTATCTCAGGTGACGGCTTGGGTCCGCCCCATAGGAATGTGATAGCGGCACTAACGATATCGATACTATCGCTGAACTTACCTCTCAGGTTATGCCCTAGGCTGTCGGTGAAATCGACGGACGCGTCCTGCACGAAAAGGTGAGCATAACCGACATCAAACGCGACAAACGAGCAAGGTTGGTAACGGAGCCCGGCAGAAAGGAAATAACGATTATTGTCCGGGATCCGAGGAGATCTGGTCTGGGCGCTGGTGATCGGGGTTTCATCGTAAGCGAAACCGCCTCGGAGAGTGAGTTGTTTTAGAGCGTACCATTCAAATCCGACTGAATAACGGACCGAATCGTCGTAATCGAGATTCAAGACATTCGACGGAGTAGAGGGATTGTTGAACGTGATATCGACCTGCTGGAGCCGGTTCCAGCGAGTCCATTCGATGTCACCCATTACGGCAAATTTCTGGAGAAAGCGTTGGTAAAGGCTGAAGTGGTAAATTGCCGGGAGATCCAAGCCGGCACTCGCGCTTTGATTAAAAAACACATCTTGCAAGGCGCTGGGGAATGGGAATTGGACCGGCGCGCCGATCGCGGAGAGGCTCGGTGCCCCGCGAAATTGGCCGGGTCCGGTTAAGGTATGGTCAATAGCGGACCGATAGCTAAACCCGAATCTGCCATCCTGCAGAAACTGCAGCTCGTTGCCTTTGAGATATTCGCAGATAAAGCCAATGGTGAACCCGACGCTCCAGTCATCACCTTGAACCTCGGCCACACCATCGCGCCCTTGTGGTACAAAGCCGGCCGCGGAATAGGCTCGCTCCGTCGCCGCTACTACTCCGGGAATCGCGGCGGTCGGGACACCTGAGGCAGCTAGCCGAGCCGGCAGCGCTGCGTAGAAGGGAGCCAACGTTTCCGCTCCAATCTCGCCGAAGTCAATCGCCTGGGTAAGACGCGCCGAGGCGTACTGAACGTCTAGTCCCGCCCCAATCGAGATTCGATCGAGGAATCGATAAGCGATGCTTGGTTGAATATCGAAAGTTATCAGTTTGGTCCTCAAGGCCGCGTAACGGCCCACCCAGTCGGGTTGATAGTCCGTCTCGAGGCCGAAGGGTACCGTCAGTCCGATCCCGATACTCAAGTCGCCGTAAGCAGGACTGCGGAACAACGGCTGAGAAAAATAAATGTTCGGAATCAGGTGATCCACTCCTCCGTCGCCGCCGTTTCCTCCAGTCAGCCGTTCATTGTTAAACGGTGTTCCGGGCGCGACTAAGCGGGATCCCTGATTAGAGAAGGTGGCGCTGGGGATAATAAATTGTCCACCGATTTGCAACTCGCCATGGTCGAGCAAGGCGAGTCCGGCTGGATTAAAAAAGATGGTGGAGGCATCCTCGGCTTGAGCGGCGCCGCCGGCGTAAGCACTACCTAAGCTCGAAACGCTTTGTTCATTTAAACCAAAGCTGCCTGCCCGGCCGGTCGGTGAGCTACCAATCAGGAACGTAACAAGGCCAATTACAGTTGAGAACGACGTCCGCCATCCTGGAGCAGATTTCATAGGGGGATACAAAACGAAGTGTTGTTTGGGGGGAGAAGTAACTACAACAGCAAAAAATTATGCGCCTTTCGTGAGGACAGTTACAAGCCTATTCTCTTAAACGGCGGCAAATATGCTTGCAAAGTCGGCCTTCAGAATGACATTAGATTTAGCGGTGCGAGGTGCCGGAAAGGCACCACAGGATGAGTTTATGAACCGCGCGTAGGCTGCCAAAAAAGGTGCCTAAGCTGTTGGAAATAAAAGCTGTACAGGTTGTCTCAGTTATTTGTGTCAGTGATTATAGATGGCCGAACCGCTGCCTTCCGGGTCTTACATGAGTAGTCCGTTGTCGACGACTCCCACTCGCGTCTTTGACCTGTTAGCGTATCAACAGGCGCATTTTCCGAAGACCGATTCGCTGGCTTACAAAGTAAACGGCACGTGGGTCAAATTTAGTACGTCCGAGGTGCTTTCGATTGTGGAGCAGCTGGCTTGCGGACTACACCTGGCCGGGATTCGGGCCGGAGACAAGATCGTCAACGTCACCGATAACAATCGGCCCGAGTGGAATTTTGTCGATCTCGCCATCATGACTCTCGGCGGCGTTCATGTTCCGATCTACCCCAATGCCTCAGCCGACGATTATCGATTTATTCTATCCGATGCTCGTCCCCTTCTCATTTTCGTTTCCAACGAACGTTTGTTAGAACGGATTCGTCCGTTAGCGGCTGAGATTCCGGATATCCGCAACATCTACACATACGATGAGATAGCGGGTGCAGACTCCTGGAAGAAACTCGCGGAGACTGGAAAAACGGCGCTGCTGGATGGCACGGCACGGGAAAAATTAGCGGAAGCCCGGGCCGCCGTTAAACCGGAAGACCTGGCCACTCTGATTTACACGTCCGGTACCACCGGCCAACCAAAAGGGGTCATGCTTTCGCACGTTAATCTAGTGAGCAACGCGCTAGCGGCTGCCGAGATTCTACGACCATGCGGCCATGAACGTGCGCTTTCTTTCCTACCGCTCTGCCACATTTACGAGCGAACCGTGGTCAACATGTACGCTTATATTGGCACTTCGATCTATTACGCAGAAAACCTGGACTCTGTCGGGCAGAATCTAAGGGAAGTTCAACCGGATACATTCACCACGGTCCCCAGATTGCTGGAGAAGATTTACGAACGGATTCTCGCCCGCGGCGAACAATTAACGGGTCTTAGACGGCGGATCTTTTTTTGGGCGCTTAATCTCGGGTTGAACTTTGATCCGGACACTCATTGCCCATGGTTCAAACGCCTACAATTGGTCGTCGCAGATTTTCTAGTTTTCCGGAAGTGGCGAGAGGCAGTCGGCGGAAGAATCAGTGGTATTGTTTCAGGGTCCGCCGCGCTCCAACCGCGGTTGGCGCGCGTGTTCTGGGCGGCGGGGATTACGGTTTGGGAAGGCTACGGGCCGACCGAAGCAGCGCCGGTGATCTCGGTCAATCGTCCTAAAACCACCCTACACAAGCTGGGAACGGTTGGACCCGTCATTCCGGGGGGCGAAATCAAGATCGCTGAGGACGGCGAAATTCTGTATCGGGGTCCGAACGTGATGATGGGTTACTATAAGCGTCCGGACCTCACAAAGGAAGCGATCGATTCTGAGGGCTGGCTTCACACCGGTGATGTGGGGGAGATGGATGGGCCTTTCCTGAAGATCACGGACCGGAAGAAAGAGATCTTTAAGACTTCCGGCGGAAAATACATTGCTCCTCAACAGGTGGAGAATCAGCTGAAAGCATCGCGATTTATCGCGCAGTGCATGGTGATCGGTGAGAATCACAAGTTCCCGGCCGCTTTGATCGTTCCGCAGTTTGACGCGGTGCGCTCCTGGCTAGCCGCACAAGGCGAATCGATCGAGGATGTTAGAGAAACATGCAAGCATCCGAAGGTCATCGATCTGATCCAGAGCGAAATTGATCAAAGTAATTCGCTTTTTGGCCGTTACAGTCAGGTTAAGAAATTTGCTCTTCTCGATGAGGAATGGACCATTGCCAGCGGCGAACTAACTCCGACGTTGAAACTAAAGCGCAAACAAATCTTGAAGAAGCACGCCAGCGAGGTTGCGGCCTTGTATGAGAAGGAGGAGCTGGGAGCGACCACCTACCAGCGATGACATTTGGGAGTGGCAGAACGTGAAAGGTGAAAGGTGGTTGGAGTACGCAGTTCGGAAGAAACGAGACTTGGAAATAGCAATCAGTAATCAGTAAGTCGGTAATCAGTACTTTGAGATGATCGGACCCCTCGGAAAAAGGGTCTGTGATCAATTCAGGCGCGCGCGGGGAATACTGATTATTGAGTCACTGATTACTGATTACTAAGCTATGAAGGAAGCAATTTATATCGTTGACGGCATCCGCACCCCCTTCGCCAAGGCGGGTACTATTTTAGCAGACACCACGGCGATGGACCTTGGTAAGACCGCCGTTAGTCTACTATTGGCGAAGACGGGCATCGCTCCTGAGAAGATCGAGGAAGTCATCTTGGGTTGTGTGGGCCAACCCGCGGAAGCCCCTAACATCGCGCGAGTCATCGCCCTGCGTGCGGGAGTTCCTGAATCCGTACCAGCGGTTACTGTCCACCGGAACTGCGCCTCCGGTTTCGAAGCTGTGACCCAAGCCGCCGAGAAAATGATCGCAGGCCGAGGTGATGTCTTTCTGGTGGGAGGGGTGGAGAGTATGTCGCAGATGCCGTTGCTCTACTCGTATGAAACTGCCAAGAAATTCGGTGCGTTTGCCCGGGCAAAAAACGTCGCCCACAAATTTCAAGCGGCTACCCAGTTTCGGTTAAGCGACCTCAAGCCGGAGATTGCGCTACAACTCGGTCTTTCCGATCCAGTTTGCGGGCTCAGCATGGGCGAAACCGCCGAGAATGTGAGTCGTGATTTCAATATTTCGCGGGAAGAACAGGACTGCTTTGCCATGCGTTCGCATCATCGGGCAGTTGCCGGCCGAGCAAATCTGGACGCCGAGATCACGCCGGTATACCTGCCGAGATCCAAGAACGGTAAGGTCTACCTGCAACAAGACAACGGGCCTCGAGAAAACCAAACGATGGAGGCTCTGGCAAAGCTTAAGCCCGTATTTGAACCGAACACCGGCACGGTGACGGCAGGTAACTCGTCTCAAATCACGGATGGGGCGGTTGCACTTCTTTTGATGACGGAGAAAGGCTTAAAAGAATCCGGTTTAACGCCATTAGGCCGGCTGCTTGGATATGACTATGTCGGGCTTGATCCTGCCCGGATGGGCCTGGGACCGGTCTACGCGATTCACCGGGTGGAGCAACGAGCCGGCTTAGGTCTGCGGGATGCCTCGATCATCGAAATCAACGAGGCTTTTGCTGCCCAAGTATTGGCCTGTCAAAAAGCGGCGGTCTCGGCGGAATATTGTAAGAAGAACCTCGGAAGAGACTCGGCTCTGGGAGAGATTCCGGATGAGATTTTGAACGTGAACGGAGGAGCGATCGCACTGGGCCACCCGGTTGGTGTTACAGGGTCGCGTTTAGTGCTCACAGCACTAAAGGAACTCCATCGCAGGCAGGCCGACAAAGCGCTGGTCGCGCTTTGTGTTGGAGGTGGCCAAGGAGGGGCGCTTTGGCTGACTCGAAATTGAACCTGAGATTTTTGAAATCCGCAGATTACACAGATTACGCAGATTTCGTCTCGCGTACGAATTTGCCGAAAGGGCTAAGCGCGCCAGCGGATTCGAGAACGGTCTTGGACTATCCGCGCAGTTTGTTTACCCCTGCCGTCTTGCGTAACCTCATGGCGAAATCTACGTAATCTGTGTAATCTGCGGATATTAATACTCATCCCAGCGCTTAACCGAAGTAGCGTCACTCGCTAGAACCCCTCGGCATGAATAGGGAAGCGGAACCTACGCTATGTAATCTGAACAATCTGTGGATATTGACTAGGAGACGAACGTGGATCGAACCATTACATGCGAAGTTCGGGGACCAGGAATCGCTTTTTTTACTTTCGATCGCCCCGGATCGGCGGCCAATATTTTCGACCAGGCGACCTTCGAACAGCTGAATAGCTTGCTGGACCAGGTTGAGAACGACTCCTCTGTCCGAGGCCTGGTTATTGTGAGTGCTAAACCAAAAGTCTTCATTGCGGGAGCCGATCTCACCGGATTCTCCAAGGATCCCAGCCCAGACGATTTGGCAAAGACCATCGATCTAGGGCAACGCACGTTTGATCGAATCGCCAATTTGAAATTCCCTTCGGTCGCAGCGATCCATGGGGTCGCGCTCGGGGGTGGCCTGGAGATTGCGCTAGCTTGCGACTACCGAATCGCTTCGCTCGATTCGGCCACCAAGGTAGGATTGCCGGAAACGACTCTCGGTATTATTCCTGCTTGGGGAGGTTGCACGCGTCTTCCCCGTCTGGTGGGCTTGCCGGCCGCTCTGGAGGTGATCCTTTCCGGGAAGCAAATTCCTACCCGGCAAGCGCAAAAACTTGGTTTGGTGGACGATTCGACTTATCGGGAACGCTTGGAAGGGCTGGCTACGAAAAAGATTGTTGATAGCCAGGGACGAAAGCGAGTGATCAGGACTCACTTTTCGCACATCTCACCCCTCGCGACGATCATCGCAGACCGGGCAAAAAAGAAAACGATCGAAAAGACACGCGGACATTACCCTGCTCCTTTGAAAGCTCTGGAAGTCGTCGTCAACGGACTCAAGAGCTCGACTGCGGTTTCCTTCGAGAACGAAAAGAAAGCGCTCATCGAGCTTACCAAGGGTGAGGTCGCCCAAAATTTGATTCGAGTCTTCTTCCTGCAGGAACGCGCAAAGAAACTGACGGTTAGCAACCTGAAACCGGAAGTTAAACCTAAGCGAGTTCTTGTGGTAGGCGCAGGGTTGATGGGTTCCGGAATCGCGCAATGGCTGAGCGCGCGCGGGCTCAACGTGGTTTTGAAGGATATCGGCCCTGAGCCTCTGGGAAAAGGTCTGCAATCGATCGACCGAGTTTATCGTGACGCTGTCAAACGAAGGATCTTAACCGAGGTCGACGCGCGCGCCGGGCTTGATCGAATTTTACCAATCTACGAGGACGTGCCGTTAACGAACGTCGATCTCGCCATTGAAGCCGCCGTCGAAAAGCTCGATTTAAAGAAACAGATTTTTTCCCAGCTCGAGCCGAAGATTCCGAACACTCTATTGATCGCGTCGAACACGTCCGGGCTTTCGATTGATGACATTTCGGAGGGATTGGCTCATCCGGAAAAGGTCGTTGGAGTCCACTTTTTCAATCCGGTTCATCGCATGCAGTTAGTCGAGGTCGTTCGGGGGTCGCAGACCAGCGAAACGGTTTTGGCGATGGCCATTCAGTTCGTTAAATCGATCGGGAAATTGCCGGTATTGGTTAAGGACAGTCCCGGCTTTTTGGTAAACCGGATTTTGCTACCGTATCTGGTCGAGGCGATCAGAATTTTTTCTGAGGGACACAGCGTCGAAGCGATCGACCGGGCAATATTGGGGTTCGGAATGCCGATGGGCCCCTTGCGCCTCAATGATGAGGTCGGACTCGACGTTTCGCAGCATGTGGGAAGTGATTTAGCGGCGCGAGTTTCGCATCTTCCACCGCTTAATAATGTGTTGCCTCGAATGATCCAGAAGGGCTGGCTAGGAAGGAAATCCGGAGCCGGTTTTTACATTTATCGAGATCAATCGGAGACACCCAACCCGGAGCTGAAGGAGTTCCAGCCATCCATCGAACCAACCAACGCCGATCAAGTCACTGACCGATTGATTTTTATCATGATCAATGAAGCCGCCCGGGTATTGGAAGAAAACGTGGTAACCGACCCGGCAGATGTAGATTTCGGGATGATCATGGGCACCGGTTGGGCACCATTCCGCGGAGGGCCTCTAAAGTACGCAGACAGCGTCGGAATCTCGACGGTTGTCAGCAGGCTAAATCACTTGGCTGGAAAATTCGGAGAACATTTTAAACCGTGCGCTCTTCTCAATGAAATGGTCAATCGCGGGGTCACGTTTTTCGATGCAAAGCGATAAACTGACGTTTGACCGGAGTTATCCACCGATCGAACGCCCGTTCACCGGGTTCGAACCAGCTGCTCTACAAGCCTTTCTCGATGGGGAATTCGTCGAGGTCCGAAATCAGGTAAAAAGCATTATAACCCGGCCGGAGTTCCGCCATTTTGAAGGCAATGACCGCCACGAGTACAGAAGACAGGTCCTCGTCTGGCTACGGACGATTGCAGATGCCGGCTTGGGTCGATTATTTTTGCCTCCAGAGCTCGGCGGCGAGGCCGACTTAAGAAAGGTGATGGCCGTGTTCGAGACCCTCAGCTTCCATGACGGGAGCCTCCTGATCAAACTCGGAGTGCAATTCGGGCTCTTCGGAGGAAGCATTCAACAGTTAGGGACCGAATATCATCATCGAAAGTATTTACCTGGCGCGGCTGCGTGCCAGTTACTTGGTGGTTTCGCGATGACTGAGATTGGTCACGGCTCGAACGTACAGGCGCTCGAGACAATCGCGGTCTATGATTCTGAACATCGCGACTTCATTATCAACAGTCCATCGTACACCTCAGGGAAGACTTTTATTGGCAATGCGGCGGTTGACGGCCAACTCATGGTGGTATTCGCGCAGTTGCACATCGGAGCTGCCAACCATGGAGTACACGCTTTCGTAGTTCCGATTCGGGATGAAAATGGCCAGCCGCTACCTGGCGTCACCATCGAAGACAATGGGCTCAAACTCGGTCTTAACGGCGTCGATAACGGTCGTATCTGGTTCCAGAACACCCGAGTGCCTAAGACTGAATTATTGAATCGGTTCGCCGAAGTCACGGACGATGGCCGATACCGGAGCGAGATCAAGAGCAACAATAGCCGTTTCTTCACGATGATCGGCACGTTAGTGAACGGTCGCATCACGATGGCGCTGGCCGCGAATAGCATGGCGAAATCCTCGGTTACTATCGCAATCCGATACGCAGCGCGCAGGCGGCAATTTGGAGGCGGCATCCAGGAAACGCTGGTGTTGGATTACCCTGCAACTCAACGGAGACTGATGCCCTTATTGGCCAATGTTTATGCCTTCGATTTTGCAGTGAAACGCCTTGTTCGGATCCGGGAACAATCGCCATCGAGCGCGCGTACCATTGAAGGTTTGGCCGCCGGAATCAAGGCATTCTCTACCTGGACCGCCATGCATACCATCCAGGTCTGCCGGGAAAGCTGCGGCGGCGACGGCTATATGTTTGTGAACCGGTTCGCCGCACTGAAGGCGGATGCGGACATTTTCACGACGTTTGAAGGCGACAATACCGTTCTTATGCAGCTCGTTGCCAAGAACCTGCTTGGGGAGCTAAAAGACCAGCTTAAGGAGATGAATCCCGCCCGGATAGCGCGGTTTTTCGTGGATCAACGGCTAAAGGCGTTAAGGAAAAGATTCATGGGGCTGACCGCGGCTAGCGCATCGTTGCTAAGCCCTGAGCAGCAACTGGCTTACTTTCGGTTTCGGGAATCAACGTTGTTGTTGCGAGCCGGAGGCCAGTTTCGGCGCCTGACCCGACAGAAAGGAATGGACTCCTATTCAGCCTTCACCCGTCTGCAGCCCGAGCTGCTAGAGCTGGCAGAAGCTTACGCAGAGCGGCAGGTAGTGGAAAGCTTCCTCGAAGCCGTAGCCGGCATGCCCGAGCAAACATTGCAGCGGCCGTTGCGAAAATTATCGGATCTTTTCGCTCTGTATCACTTGGAAAAACATAAAGGCTGGTTCCTGGAGAACGGGTTTATGCCGGGAAGGAGAGCGATAGCGATTACCAGTCATGTAACCCGCCTGTGCCAAGAGGTCCGGCAAGACGCGGTGGCGTTAGTGGATGCGTTCGGCATCCCGGATCAATGTCTCGGGGCGCCGATTGCGTTGGGGTAGCGCGGAGCTGTGGGCGTCGAACGGTAGGGACGAGCTCCCGACTACGCCGAGCCTACGTCGTGGCCAAGCTCTGTGCCTTTGAAAACTCTTTGAACGAGGGCGTGCCATAGCGAAGCGACGGCGGCCTGCTCGTCCGCGTTAGCTCATGCCCAACGCGGGGCTCCGATTGAGTCTGGACGAACGGGCGCTTGTCCCTACCGGTCCAGGCCTTAGCCGCCTTGGCCTTTATAAATTGCTCTTAGGTCGACGGACAGAGCCGGATCGCCCAAGACAGCTGGGTCGATATTTAGGCTGTCGGATATGATGTGCCGGATCCGCTCAAGGTGCAGATTCTTCCGATCCAACTGATTTTGGCTGGCCCATTGGGCGGCAGCGACGATCAGGCTGGAGACTTGCTCGGCGGTCAGCTTCTCGGTGTTGATGATGATATCGAAATCGCTGCGGTCGTTGCTGTCGATTCCGTAGAGCTGAAGGTATCGTTTCCGATTCTGCTCATCTCTTTGCAGCGTGCGGTAGAGCACGGACTCGTAGGTTAGACCTTTGTCGACCTCCCGGCGGAAGATCCGCTTGGCGCGCTCTTCCAGCGATGCCTGTAACCAGACCCGGAGATCGGCATTGACTAGCCAAGCGGCTAGACGAGATCCCACGATTACCTTCGGTTGAAGTGACAGCCGGATCTGGTTCAAGTCGGTCAGGTAATCGAAAGTTCGATTCTGCTGGGAACGCTCGTGAATTTCTTCGAAGCTGATTCCGATGTCGGCAGCCAAATCCCGGAATGTGTAATTTACGACCTTGAGGCCCAGAGTCCGGCCGACGTTCATCGTCGCCGTAGTATTACCGCAACCACTTAAGCTCGAGACCGCAATCCTTAATGCCTTTGAATCCGGATGCACGCCGTTAAACTTTCCGATTTTTGAGAAACCATTCGTACGTCGATTCGAGCCCCTCACGCAAAGGGATCTTTGCTTGCCAGCCCTGCTTGGTGAGCTTGCTCACATCTAGAAGCTTACGCGGGGTTCCATCCGGCTTCGTGCTATCAAATTCCAGCGACCCAGTGAAGCCAACCACGTCACAAACTAACTCCGCCAACTCCCGAATCGACACATCCCGGCCACAGCCAACATTAATGATTTCGGGAGAATCGTAATGCTCAATCAGAAAAGCCACTGCGTGCGCCAGATCCTCGCTATGCAAAAATTCGCGCCGCGGAGCGCCCGTCCCCCAAACAACCATACTCGCTTTGCCGGAGACTTTGGCCTCGTGCGCCTTCCTGAGCAAGGCTGCCAGGACATGTGAGTTTTGCAGGTCGAAGTTGTCGTTCGGGCCGTAGATGTTTGTCGGCATCACGGAAACAAAGTTGGCACCGTATTGGCGCGCGTATGCCTGGCAAAGTTTGATCCCAGCTATCTTCGCCAATGCGTAGGGTTCGTTAGTAGTCTCGAGCGGACCTGTTAGGAGGGCGTCTTCCGAGATGGGCTGCGGTGCGAGTCGCGGATAAATGCACGAACTTCCCAAAAAGAGCAGCTTTTTGACACCGGCAAGAAAACTCGCCGCGATGAGAGTGTTTTGAATTTCCAGGTTTTCCAATAGGAACTCAACGGGAAACTGGTAATTGGCCTGAATCCCGCCCACTTTAGCGGCCGCTATCACGACTACTTCAGGCTTGGCAGCCTTTAGAAATTGTTCGACCCCCTGGCGGTCGCGAAGATCGAGCTCTTTCCTGGTTTTAGTCAGCACCTCGAGCCCCGGTTTCTGCTCGAGATGGCGCACGATCGCGCTTCCTACCAGGCCTCGATGGCCAGCGACAAAAACGGAGCGGAATCGCATGAGGCAGCTTAGCTAACGCGATTTTTCGGGCTGGTCAACCATAGGAGGGCGAGGCTCCCAAACAACAATAGATGTCTCCGAAGAAGTCGGCATTGCGGCACCCAGCGCGAAGCTACGCAGATACGCGCGCCGAGCCCTGGATACACGTCACGCCACGGCTCGGCAGGTTTCTAGGTGTAATACCCCTGTCCGGCAAGAGATTGTCAGCGGCCCTGATGGCGTCTCGGGTTGTTCGGGAGCCTCGCGCTACCAAAAAACCAAAGATTCGACAAGGCCGCTAGGCCGAGTTTCTTATACCCCATCTTAATGGTAAGTTTAAAAGCTCTATGAACTTTCAGTTCGATCCAATCGAGGAAGTGCTGGATGCCTTGCGCGAGGGCAAGCCGGTGATTGTGACCGATGACGCTCAGCGAGAAAACGAGGGTGACCTGATTCTGGCAGCCGAGAAGGCAACTCCGGAGACGATCAGTTTCATGATTCGCTATACCTCCGGGGTGATTTGCGTCCCGATGGAAGGTTCCGCTCTCGACCGGTTGGATTTGCCTTTGATGACCCGAAGGAATACGGAGTCAATGCGAACCGCATACACGATCTCGGTCGACGCTAAGACTGGGGTCAGCACGGGGATATCGGCCGCTGATCGGTCTCGGACGATTCGCCTCCTGGCGGACCCAAATACTGAGGCTGACGATCTGGTCAGGCCAGGCCACGTTTTCCCACTCCGCTATCGTCGGGGCGGTGTTTTACGCCGAGCGGGTCACACTGAAGCGTCTGTCGATTTAGCTCGGCTAGCCAATCTCCACCCGGCGGGCGTCTTGGCGGAGGTCGTCAACGACGATGGCACTATGTCGCGTTTGCCTGAGCTCTTCGCTTTTAAGGATAAGTTTGGCCTCAAGATTTGTTCGATCGAAAATCTGATCGCTTACCGCCGGGTTCGAGAAAAACTCATCGTTAAAGAGACAGAAGTCGCGTTGCCAACAGCTTACGGCGATTTTCGTTTACATCTTTATCGATCGGTTGTCGACGACGTCCATCACCTGGCGCTAACTACCGGACCTTTGCCGCCCGTTAACCCAACGCTGGTTCGAGTCCATAGTGAGTGTTTAACCGGAGATGTGTTTGGTTCTCGCCGGTGCGACTGCGGCAATCAATTGCACTGTGCGTTGCAGCAGATTCAGGACGAGGGCGCGGGTATCTTGGTGTACATGAGACAGGAAGGACGAGGGATCGGTCTAGCCGCAAAGATCCATGCTTATAAACTTCAAGAAGACGGCCTCGATACCGTCGAGGCAAATGAAAAGCTCGGTTTCCCTAGCGATCTGCGAGAGTACGGACTGGGGGCACAGATTTTAGTCGATTTGGGCGTCCGCGATATCCGTCTACTCACCAATAACCCAAAGAAAGTCATCGGACTCGAGGGTTACGGCCTGAATATCGTTGACCAAATCCCGATCCGGGTCACGGCCAACCCCCACAACGAGAAGTATCTCGAGACGAAAAAACTTAAGCTCGGGCACCTGCTGTAGAAGACAAAAAAATCTCACGCAAAGACGCAAAGGCGCAAAGGTTAAGCCGGAGAGGGATCAAACCGCGAATGGGGCGTTAGCTGCGACAAAGTCGTGATCCGTGGCATGCTAGTAGTGGCAACGCTCGAAAAAGGCGTCACGTTATTTTTTCTAGAATTGTCCTAACCTTTGCGTCTTTGCGCCTTTGCGTGAGATTTCAGGGGTCGCGGGCATCGCCCTTGCGGTGAGTATCGGCCGGGGTATGGTCACCAACTCAATGTCGCATCAGTTTCCAGTTCGTCCCGATTCACAAAGCGCCCCGTGGCGGTTCGGAATCGTGGCCAGCGAGTACAACCGGGAGTATGTGGACGGGCTAGTTGGGTTTGCCAAAGACGAGCTGCAGGTCATCGCCCCCAAAAGCGAGACCAGAATTCTTCGCGTCCCCGGCTCTTTCGAAATCCCTATCGCGGTGCAGGCTGTCGTTGAGCGTCAGCGGGTCGATGCGGTTCTCGCGTTCGGCGTTATCTTCGACGGAGAGACGATGCACGCAGAGCTGATTGCCGGTGCAGTGACTACTGCACTAATGAATCTGAGTCTGCAGCATAGGATTCCGATTTTACACGAAGTGCTTGTCGTTAAGAATGATCAACAGGCCACCGAGAGGTGTCTATTGCCTGAGATAAACCGGGGTATTGAGGCCGCTCGCGCCGCAATCCGGATCCTAGGTAGCCTGAATAACCTGGCAAAGGAGTAGGCTATGGGGAAGCGACGAGAAGGCAGAGAAGCTGCCGTACAATTGTTGTTTCATTGGGACATGAACGTTCGCCAGCCGTTGGAGGAAGCCGATCTCAACGGGTTCTGGCAGCTGCGAACGGCCAATCAGGCGACCAAAGAGTTTGCCACTCGCGTGGCCGCCGGAGTGATTGCGGAACAAGGGGCCATCGACGAAAAGATCAGCCGTTACACGGCGAATTATGAACTGAAACGTATCTCGGCCGTCGATCGTAATATTTTACGAGTGGCCATTTACGAGATGCTCTTTTGTAATGACGTTCCACCTATTGTCGCGATTAACGAGGCGATCGACATCGCTAAGAAATTTGGCACCGAGGAATCCGGGAAATTCGTGAATGGCGTACTCGACCGGGTGAAGCTCGATCTAAACCGCCCACTTAGAACCGCGATGAGTTAGAGTGTTCGCTCCGCACGACAGATGCTAAGCGGACCGAGCGGTGCGCTATGTCGAGCGTGCTAACGAACCGAAAACAGCGAACATTCTATGGCTTATGGCTTTTGGATTTCTCAAAGATCTGTTCGACCGATTTTCCGGGAAGCCCGTCGACTGGGACGAATTGGAGGAGAGTCTGATTCGTGCCGACATCGGCGTCCCGATGACACTTGAAATCGTTAAAGCTCTGCAAGAGAGACCAAATGTCAGTGCCAAGGAAATCGTTAGCGTCGTCAAGCAGCACATCGAACAGATTCTTCCGGTGGGCAATCCGCGGCTCAGACCGCTACCCGATCGTCCGAAAGTTATTTTGATGACGGGGGTCAACGGCACCGGAAAAACGACGTCCACAGCGAAGTTGGCGCACATGCTAAAAAGGGAACGCCACACGGTGATGCTAGCAGCCGCCGACACGTTCCGCGCGGCTGCGATCGAACAACTCAAGATTTGGGGCGAACGTGTCGGTGTTGAGGTGGTCGCGGGTGAATATCAAGCGGATCCAGCTGCGCTTTGCTACGACGCCTACGCCGCTGCCAACAAGCGAAACATCGAATTTCTGATCTGCGACACCGCAGGGCGCCTTCACACCCGGTACAACTTGATGCAGGAACTCGGCAAGATTGTCCGCACCTTGCAGAAACATGATCCGGCAACGCCTCACGAACGCCTGCTGGTCGTGGATGCAACCACTGGGAGCAACGCGCTGGTTCAAGCCCGCGAATTTAAGGAAGCCATCGGGTTGACCGGACTCGTGCTCACCAAGCTCGACGGCTCTGGCAAAGGCGGCATCGCGGTTGCTATCCAACAAGAGCTGGGCATCCCGCTCCGGTTCGTCGGGACCGGAGAAAAAGTGGACGACCTCGCATATTTCGACCGAGAGCAATTTGTCGACCAGCTGCTATAAGATTGAAACGTACCTATGCCTGAGCAGCGAGACCGAGACCTTTTGAAAGTAGCAGCAGCCGCACCAGCAACAGTGACCGTTAAGGCAGACCATGGGTCCCATGGTTTACGCTTTGGTGCAGCGCAGCCTTTCTCCTACGAATGGCTAAAGAATCATGCCCAAACTGTCGCGGCGGGGCCATATCAGCCACCTCCGCAACCCGACCCAAGCATCGTCGCTAACATCGATTACGACGCCTACGGTAAGCTGAAGTATAAGCAGGATTTCGCGCTCTACGGGGACGGACAGCCCGGCGTTTTTCCGATTACCTTCATGTTTGTCGGTCATTATTTTCCGAAGACCGCCCGCATGTTTGCTCTCGAGAAAGGGGCTAAGCAGGCTCGCGAGATCCTATACGACCCCAGATATTTTGATATCCCAGCCGGTAGCGTCGCCCAACGCCTCCCAGATAATCCCTCCTGCATGGCCGGTTTTTGGGTGATGGAAGCGAAGACCGGACCCCTCGATTGGCATCGTGAAGAGCCGTGGGTAACCTTCCTCGGTGCGTCTTATTTCCGGGCCAAGGGCGAACTTGGGCAGGTTGGCATATCTGCTCGCGGTATCGCGTTAACGCCGGGAGGAAGTGGCCCTGAAGAATTCCCCGACTTTGTCGCTTTCTGGTTCGCGCCCACCGAATCTGCTAGTGAACCTCTCGAGTGCTATGCCTTGCTTGACGGCCCGAGCGTCACCGGCGCTTACCGCTTCGCGTTACAGCGGACAAAGGCCGTGATCACAGACGTTGAAGCAACCCTTTTCTTCCGCAATCCCGTTGAACGTCTTGGATTAGCTCCTCTTACCTCGATGTACTGGTACTCGGAGACAGTGAAACCCGTCGCGATTGACTGGCGACCCGAGGTTCACGATTCCGACGGATTAGCGATATGGAATGGAAAGGGAGAACGCCTCTGGCGCCCACTCAACAATCCGCCAAGGATCATCATCTCGAGTTTTTCTGATGAAAATCCACGGGGATTCGGCCTGATGCAGCGGGACCGGTGCTTCGACCATTATTTGGATGGTGTCATGTATGAAAAGCGGCCTTCAGTCTGGATTGAGCCGGTTGGCAATTGGGGCTCTGGTGCGGTTCATCTGGTTGAGATTCCGACTGACGACGAGATCAACGACAACATCATCGCTTACTGGTGCCCAACCAAACCGGTACAGGCCAAAGATCAGATCGACCTCCGCTACCGGTTGCATTGGGTTGCGAACGAGCCTTATCCGTCGCCGGTCGCCCGTTGCGTCGCGACCCGGCTTGGCCGAGGAGGACGACCCGGGCAAGCTCATCCCCCTGGTGTTAGGAAATTCATGGTCGAATTCCTTGGCGACCCTTTAACGGGACTTCGTGAGGGTGCGAAGCCCGAGGCGATACTTTGGGCGTCACGCGGCACATTTTCCTATTCGAACACCGAGAAAGTCCCCGGGGGCGTACCCGGTCTTTGGCGAACCGAATTCGATCTAGTGGCGGATGGACACGACCCGGTGGAGATGCGTCTTTTCCTGAAGATGGGTGATCAGGTGCTTACTGAAACCTGGCTTTTTCAATATCATCCCTTCCCTACGGAAAAGCACGGTCTAGAGGAGCATGTGTAGGCGGCACTTCCCGCCCTAAGGAGCTAGAATCTAGGAGCTAGGAGGGCTGTCGCCAAAAGGACGCGCCACGTACAGTCCACGAGAACTGAACGCGTCCGGCAGATACTCGGCGATTAGACCTGCTTGTCGAAAGAAGTCTTGCCATTGGTCCCGGTCTAACAACAGCAACTCGTGGCGTTCGACGGCGTATCTAACGTCGATCCCCTCTGCGATCAGATAGTGCCCGATTAAAATCGAGACATCCCCTTCTCTGTCGCTTGTCATCAGCCGGCAGACTTTCCGGTGACCGCCTTCCCCACTGGTGATATGAGCCTCGCCGACACGCCACGCCTTGCGCTCAAAAAAAGGTTCGATAAAGATCGCTCCTCCAGGGGCTAAGTGGGCCTTAAAACAACCGAGAGCTGATAGAATCGCTTCGGGCGTTAGCAGGTACGCGATCGCACTAAACAAACAAATCAGAATGTCGAACTTGGTTCCCAGATCGAATTGCTGCATATCCGCGACTTGGAAATTGCCGTCGGGTCGTTTTTCGTTCGCGATCCTCACAAATGCGGCCTCGAGATCGATTCCGGCGACCT
>JAFAHI010000401.1 GCA_019237325.1 Verrucomicrobiota bacterium
CGAGAACGCCGCAAAATCTTACCTTAGCGTGGCAGTTCTCTACGAAGATCCGGAAGTGACTCCTCTAGCTTTAGAGAAAGCGTATGTCGCCTTCCACCAATCCGGCAACGAAGCCGAAGCCAACAAGACGTTGACCGAACTGAAAACTCGCTTCCCGAACTACCAGCTGAAGACCGCCAACGCCGGCTGATTGCGAAACGGCGAATGGGCGAAACGGCGAAACGGCGACACGGCGACACGGGTGAAACGGCGACGTGATCGGTAGGGCGAAAAACTCGGCGCGTCCAAGATTCGATTTGGTCTATTATTTGTCCGCGCCGGTTTTGAGCCGCGGCGCGGGGCTTGGCCTTGCCCTAAAACACCGAATCACCCAGAACGCACCGAATTTTGCGTCACGCAATCGGCGGACCTAACGCACAGAACGGCTCAAAACCGGTGCGGATATGCGTCTTCAGCAATCCACGTCCCGATCGCACCGAGTTTTTCGCCCTACCCGATGGACATCGCCGTTTCGCCCATTCGCCCATTCGCTGTTTCGCCGTTTCGCCCCATAGACATCCCCACCACCCCGCACTAGTGTTTCCGGACAGCGGCATTCCATGACTTTTGCAGACGTTTTAAAATCCAACCCGGCGCTAAGCACGAAGACCTTGGTTGACTTTGCTAAGTTGCTTGATCCGATGGATGACCGGGCGCTTACCAGCTTGGCTGCGAACGCAAAAAAAATAACCCATCGATTCTTCGGCCGGACGATGCGGTTGTTCGCCCCTCTCTATTTTTCGAACGAATGCGTCAATAGCTGCTCTTACTGCGGTTTTTCTCGAGACAATCCGATCTTGCGACTCACCCTTACTCTTGACCAGGTGGAACGGGAGGCACGTTTTCTCGCCGGTCTGGGATTTCGCAGCCTGCTCCTGGTTTCGGGCGAACATCCCAAGTTCATTTCGAATCAACACCTTGTAGACGTCGTCAGACGGGTAAGCCGAATCGTTCCTTCCGTGTCGCTGGAAGTAGCGCCGTTAGAAATCGATGAATACCGGATGACGATCGGGGCAGGAGCGGAAGGCCTCATCGTATACCAAGAGACCTATGATCGCGCGATCTACGGGACCTTGCACACGGCCGGCCCAAAGAAAGATTTCTTCTGGCGTCTGGAAACACCGGAACGCGCTTACGCGGCCGGATTTCGTCGTCTGGGCCTGGGCGCTCTTTTTGGGCTAGCCCCATGGCGACAGGAAGCCATCGCCCTTGCCAGCCACGTCGAATTCATGCTCCGGCGATGTTGGCGTTCGCAGGTTACCGTTGCATTCCCGCGGTTACGACCTGCCGCCGGCGGCTTTCAGCCTCATTACGCATTGAGTGACCGTGAACTGATCCAGCTCGTATGTGCATTTCGGGTAACATTTCCTCAAGTCGGCATTGTGCTCAGCACGCGAGAACCGATTTGGCTACGTGATACCCTGGTGCATTTGGGTGTAACCACCATGAGCGCCGGCAGCCGAACTTCTCCAGGCGGCTATACCGGCCAAGGAACTGAGTCGCTGCATTTAACTGTGCGCGGTCGCATCCACAATGTGAGTGACGCTAACAGTGGCGCTGAACCGCAATTCGAGATAGAGGACCATCGGTCGCCGCAAGAAGTTGCCGAAGCATTGGCTAAGGCCGGGATTGATCCCGTCTGGAAAGACTGGGACGCGGCGATCCTAAACGTATGACTGCGAGAATAAATGGGGAATCGCGGACAGTGCCGGACGGATCAACTATCGCGAATCTTTTAGCAAGCTTTGATCTGCCGGCCAAAAACGTATTGGTGGAACACAACGGCGAACCCGTTGCCCGCGACAATTTCAGCCACCAAACCATCCGAGAAGACGATCGAATCGAGATCATCAGTATGGTGGCCGGCGGGTAGGGCGAAACGAAGGCGTTGTTTCGTTTGTGGCGTCGCATCCTGGTGGGGCGAGGTCCCGAGAGGCTGCCCGTTCCACCAGGGGAGACCGACGGACACCAAGTAAATGCAACGCGTTAGGCGGGCGCTACCAGAAATCGGCGTGCGATTATCGGTCCATTTCGGTTATTATCCGTTGTCAACGATTGTCAACAGTTGTCAAAAGATGCCGCGAATTTCGCCTGAAACGATCGAGCAAGTCGCAGCCGCGCTGAACATCGTTGACGTCGTGGCGAGCTACTTCCCTCTCAAAAGAGCGGGGACCGAGTTTCGCGCCCTTTGTCCGTTTCACCAGGAGAAGACACCTTCATTTTACGTCAATCCGGATAAACAATCTTATTATTGCTTTGGTTGTGGCAGGGGAGGCAGCATTTTCCAGTTTGTTCAGGAATACGAGCACGTAGATTTCCCTGAGGCTGTCAGGCGGTTAGCACATCGGGCCGCGATTCCCATTATCGAAGCCGAGCCGAGTCCAGAAGAACAAGAAAAGCAAAACCAAAGAAAACGCCTCCTCCGGCTCCATTTCGAGGCCGCAGATTGGTTTCATCGAAATCTGCTTCGCACCAAGGCTGGTGAAAGCGCCCGCAATTACATGCGCGGGCGCCAACTCAATATCGAAATCGCCCGACAGTGGCGAATCGGGTATGCACCAAGTTCTTGGAACGCGTTTCGAACTTGGGCGGTACAAGCCGGTTTTAGTAAAGAAGAATTGGTAGTCAGCGGGTTAGTAAAGCTCCGCGATGAAGGTAATCCTCGGTCTGACGTCTACGATCGATTCCGAGATCGTTTGATGTTTCCCATTACGAATGAGCTCGGCGAAGTGGTCGCCTTTAGCGGTCGGGTGCTGCAGCCAAATGCGCCCGGCGGAAAGTATATCAACTCTCCAGAATCGCCGTTGTTCTCTAAGGGCAATCTATTGTTCGGGTTAGAAAAATCGAAACGGACTATCGCTCAAACTCGACAAGCCGTGGTTTTAGAAGGTCAGGTCGATCTGATTGTCGCGTTTGCGGCTGGAATCGAGAACGTGGTAGCTCCGCTCGGGACGGCCCTAACTGAACGGCACGCCTCACTACTCAAGCGATTTGCTACCGAGGTGATCCTTTTCTTTGACGCTGATGCCGCTGGTGAACGAGCAGCGGAACGCGCTATCGAGGTGTTATATGCTGCCGGCCTACAGGTTCGTCTCGGCAAGCTGCCCGCCGGTGAAGATCCTGATTCGTTGGTGCGAAAAGAAGGCGCAGAGCAATTTCGGCTCCGAATCATTCAGGCAAAAGATTTCCTCGAACATGAGTTGGAGCGAAGCGCAACCAGGGACCAGAGTGTGGCTCAACGCGTCGAATCGGCACATCGCATCGCGCGATTCATTGGTCTAATATCAGAACCGGTCTTGCGTGACACCACAATCAGTCGAGTAATGGCGCGGCTTTCGCTATCGCGGGAGGCCGTGGAACAGGCCATTGCCAGCCACCGGAAAGGAAGCGGCCGAGGCAGCCTGCTGGAGCCCATAGAAACCGGCATTGCCCAGCCCGAACACAAAATATCGGCGCTTTGCAATATCTTCATGACGGATGTCGACACCCTCCGTTGGGTACGTGGACAGCCTTGGAAGGAGATCCTCAGCGGCGTACCTGGGACCGAAATTCTGGCAAAAATTTTAGATTCTGATTTGCAATCGGACAACCCAGCCTCGGTATCAGCGTTTTTAGGAGCACTGGAAGCCGCCGATGCTGCCGTCCTGTCGAATGCACTGGCTCTCAAACCGATCGAGGTCGCTCGACGCAGCTATTGGTGCGGCTTCGTTCAAAAAGAGATCCGTCTTCGTAAGAGCCGCATCGAAGGCGCGTTACGTCTAAATTCCGAGAAACCTGAAGCCTATACGCAAGCTCAGGCCGAGCTAAATCGAGTGCTGGAGCTCGAATCCCGTTTCGCATCCGATTTTGAAAACCTGGAACCGAAGACCTGACTCCCTGCGCCGCAGCACGGGCTTTGGCGGTTACGGAGCTTGCCAGGCAGCGCGCGCGAAAATTGGCGACCGGTGAAAGAAGTCCTTGACCTCTGAAGTCAGTTCACAGATATTTCGCGGCTTTTGTGGGTCGAGTGTCGTCAACCTGTGTCTTACCATCGCGCAACTACCCCGCTCCGGCCCGGTTAATTCTTCTGACGAGCGCAGGTGCATATGCCGAGAGTCACAACTTCTAATCCGGATAAAGGTCAACCTGTTGCTCTAAAAAGAGCCA
>JAFAHI010000492.1 GCA_019237325.1 Verrucomicrobiota bacterium
CGTTGGCTCGTTGCATTCTGGAGAGTCTCGCTTTGAGCTACGCTTCTCAGCTTGCTCAGCTGCAGGAAATGTTAGGTATTGAGATTAAGGTGTTACACGTGGTGGGAGGGGGCAGCCAAAACCGTCTCCTGAACCGCCTGACTGCGAGCGCCGCGGGTATGCTGGTGGCAGCGGGACCTGTTGAGGCTACCGCGTTGGGCAATATTTTGATCCAAGCCGTGGCTTCCGGTGAGCTTGGGTCCTTGAAAGATTTACGAGAAGTGATTCGTAATTCTTATAGGATCGAGGAGTTCCAGCCCGAGGACGCCGCGCCGTGGGCGGAAGCGCTGCAAAGATACGAAAGTTTAACTAAATGAAGACACGTTTTGTTGATTACTTGTGGGACGACGCTAAGGCGACTGCTTTGGATCCGGTCGAACGCCTGATTTACCGATCAAATCTTTTGGGTTCAGATCAGCGCATCACGAATACGGGCGGCGGCAATACTTCGTCCAAGCTGCAGCAAACCGATCCGTTGACCGGCGAAAAGGTGGAGGTGCTCTGGGTCAAGGGTTCAGGGGGTGATTTGCGAACCTCAAAAAAAGAGAACTTCTCCAGCCTTTATCTGCGAGGCTTGGAACGGTTGCGGGCGGTCTATGAGGCTTCGCCAAATAGGGGGCTCAAGACGGAGGTGGAAGACTCGATGGTTGCCGCGTACCCGCACTGCACGTTCAACCTGAATCCGCGCGCCGCCTCGATCGATACACCGTTGCATGGTTTTGTCCCTTACCCGCATGTGGATCACACCCATCCGAATGCCGTTATCTCACTCGCCGCAGCGAAGGACGGCGAAAAACTGACCAAAGAGATTTACGGCGAAGACGTATTTTGGTTGCCGTGGCAACGGCCTGGTTTCGATCTGGGGTTGAAGCTGCACGCCATGTGTAAACAGTTTCCGAAAGCAAAAGGAGCGATTCTGGGGCAGCACGGTTTGATCAATTGGGCTGACGATGACAAAGAGTGTTACGAACTTTCCTTGAGTTTGATCGAGCGGGCCGCTGAATACATTGCATCCCGAGACAAAGGCGATAAAACCTTTGGCGGTCAGAAATACTCTGGGGTTTCGGATGCGGATCGGGAAGAGATGCTCTTCGCGCTGCTTCCTTGGTTGCGCGGCCAAATCGGCCGGACTAAACGCTTGGTGGCGACGCTACAATATGACGAAAACGTCCTGCGTTTCGTCAACAGTCATGACGCTAGCCGGTTAGCTGCTTTGGGAACTTCCTGTCCCGACCATTTCCTCCGGACGAAGATCCAACCGCTTTATGTCGATTGGGATCCCATTTCGAAGGATGTCGAAAGGCTAAGGTCGTTGCTGGAGTTGGGATTGGGAACCTATCGGGGACATTACGAGAGGTATTATCGGGAGTGCAGACACGACGATTCACCACCAATTCGTGATCCCAATCCGACCGTCGTGCTGATTCCCGGACTTGGCCTGATCGCTTGGGGTAAGGACAAGAGTGAGTCCCGGGTCACAGCGGAATTCTATGACTGCGCCATCGAAGTTATGCGGGGATCGGAAGCGACCAGTTCGTATATCGCTTTGCCGGTGCAGGAAGCTTTCGATATCGAATATTGGCAGCTAGAGGAGGCCAAACTGCGCCGGATGCCTCCGGAGAAAGAATTAGCCCGACGGGTGATACTGGTGGTAGGAGCCGGCAGCGGTATCGGGAAGGAGCTCGCTCATCGAGTCTCCGGCGAGGGCGCCCAGGTAGTTTCGGCGGACCTTTCCGCGGAGGCTGCTGCGGAGACCGCCAACGAAATCACGAAAAAGCTAGGAGAGGGGATCGGTGTAGCCGGCTCGGGAATATCTCGGTGCGGTCCTGCGGTAGGCGTATCGGCGGATATCACCAACCGGGAGAAGACACGTAACCTCCTTAAACAATCGGTGCTTGCTTACGGCGGAGTTGATGATTTGGTGGTAACCGCAGGGGTTTTTGTACCGCCAGATAGCGGCGGCCGCATCCCCGATGAAAAGTTCCGGTTTACTCTCGATGTGAATGTTACCGGGTCGTACGTGGTGGCGGATGAGTTTGCTAAGATCTTGCGAGATCAAGGTCTGCAGGGTTCAGTCGTATTAACTTCCAGCGCCAATGCAGTTGTCTCAAAGAAAGGCAGCTTTGCTTACGACGTCAGTAAGTCCGCTTTGAATCATTTGGTCAGAGAGTTGGCGATCGAATTAGCGCCGCTCGGCCGCGTAAATGCGGTGGCCCCGGCGACCGTGGTACAGGGGAGCACGATGTTCCCGCGGGATCGAGTCATCTCTTCGCTAAGCAAGTATCAGGTACCGTTTTCTGAAGATGAGTCGACCGATTCGTTGGTCAACAAGCTCTCTCGATTCTATGCCGAGCGCAGCCTATTGAGGGAGCCGATCTTGCCCAAGGACCAAGCCGAAGCCTATTTTCTATTGTTGTCTGGCCGGCTGGCGAAGACGACAGGACAGATCATCGCCGTGGATGGCGGCCTGCCGGAAGCGTTCCTGCGGTGAAAATCTCTCTCTTCATTCCTTGCTATATCGACCTGTTTTACCCTCAAGTCGGTCTCAGCGTTGTCCGGGTATTCGAGCACCTGGGGCACGACGTCGACTTTGATGTCGGCGTGGTTTGTTGCGGACAACCCGGGTTCAACGCGGGTTACTGGCCAGAGGCTAAGCAGGTCGCGAGTAAAGTTTTGGAGCGATTGTCCGAGAAGGAAGTGGTGGTGGTTCCATCGGGCTCATGCGCGACCATGATCAGAGTTTTCTATCGCGAATTGTTTGCCGGTAGCAAACAGGAAGAAACCGTCAATCAACTCGCTCTACGAACTCACGAATTTTCCGAATTTCTGGTCGATAAATTAGGAGTGACCGATTTGGGTAGCCAGTTCCAGGCATCAGCGACATTTCATGACGGTTGTCATGGGATGCGTGAACTAGGTGTGCGCACGCAGCCGCGCGCATTATTGCAGCAGGTCAAAGACCTGACCTTGATTGAGATGGAAGACACGACCACCTGCTGTGGTTTCGGCGGTCTTTTCGCCGTTAAATTTCCTATGATCTCGGCCGCGATGGGAGAAACCAAATGCAGTCTGGCGACGAAGACCGGAGCCGATTATCTGATTTCGAACGATTCCAGTTGTCTGATGCATCTCGGAGGCTTGCTGAAACGTTCGGGTTCAAAAATGAAGACGCTGCATCTGGCCGAAGTTTTGGCAAATTTTCGGTAGAGGCGCGAACCTGATGAACGCTTGGAAACGACGGTTAGAATTGTCCCGGAGGGACCGGATGATGGGAGCCTGGCACGAAGTGCCTGGAAAGCCACCCATCGCGGTCCCGTCCCGTAGGGTACGGTGTGATTTGCGACTTCACCGAAAACTGTTTCGCGTAGGCATGGCCGGAGTCCAAAGTTCGGCATCAGGGGCATCGGGTCAGACCCTACCCTACGGGACGGATCCATCGTGCCGCATTTCCAGGCACTTCGTGCCAGGCTACCATCACTCAGTCCCTTCGGGACGAATTGCCCACCAATCACTTCTCACCTCTCACTAATCACCTTTCGGCATGGCCTCTTCTGCTTCACAATTCAATGCTGACGCGACCCGCATGGTGGGGGATCTTGGACATCGCCAGATGGTGCAGCAATCACTGTCCGGATACCAAAAGGCGCGAAGTAGTAACGCCGGTCGGTTCCAGGATTGGGAGTCAGCTCGATCGCGTGCAGCGGCAACTAAAGACGAAGCCATTCGTCATTTGGACCGGTACCTGGAGCAATTTGAGGAGAAACTCATCGCGCGCGGCGCTAAGGTCTTTTGGGCTAACGACGCGACGGAGGCCAGATCTTACATCCTGGATCTTGCGCGAGCCAAGCAAGCTAAGGCCATCGTCAAATCGAAGACGATGGTTTCTGAGGAAATTCATTTGAACGAGGCCCTGGAGAAAGCCGGTTTTCATGTCGTCGAGTCTGACTTAGGCGAATTTATCGTGCAGCTGCGGCACGAAGCGCCATATCACATCGTGTTTCCCGCGATGCATCTGACCCGGGGACAGATCAGCGATCTGTTTCAGCAGAAGCTGGGAGCAGAGGCAACTTCAGATCCGGAAGCGCTCACCATGACCGCTCGGAGGACGCTTCGCCAGGCGTATATCGCGGCGGACATGGGCATCACCGGCGCTAATTTTGCGGTGGCCGAGACGGGAATGATTTCGATCACCGAGAACGAAGGAAATGCCCGGCTGACGTCCGCGTTGCCGAAGACGCACGTGGTTTTGCTGGGCATCGAGAAAATCCTGCCGCGGTTGGCGGATTTGTCATTCTTCTTACCGATGTTAGCTACGGCCGGAACCGGACAGCAGCTCACCTGTTACAACTCAATGGTGGGAGGACCGCGCAGTGCTGAAGAGATTGATGGTCCCGAAGAGATGCACGTGGTGCTTTTGGACAACGGCAGGACCCGTTTGCTGGCCGACGCTGAACAACGAGACGCGTTGCGCTGCATCCGCTGCGGGGCTTGTCTTAATGTCTGCCCGATCTTTCGGAATGTCGGTGGGCATGCCTATGGCACAACGTATCAAGGGCCAATCGGTTCGGTCATAACCCCTCATTTGCGCGGGCTGCAGTCGTGGCAACATCTTTCCCAAGCTTCATCGCTTTGCGGCGCCTGTACCGAGACTTGCCCGGTGAAGATCGATCTGCATCATCACCTGTTACAGAATCGCCGAAACGCAGTGGCAGAGAAAGCATCGCCGTTTCAGCAACTCGGCTTCCGGGCATTTGCTTTTGTGGTTAATCGGCCGGGTCTGTTTGCGTTCGCCGTCCGTGCAATGAAGTGTTTCTCGCCGTTGCAGCGCTTATTTAATGCAACTCCCGCGGATCCGGCCTGGCCTTGGACCAAGAGTCGCGAATTGCCTTCGTTCGCGAGAAAATCGTTTCGTGATCTTTGGAAACAACGAACCTCGTGAACGCGCGTGATTCTATTTTGGCTCGAGTGCGTGAAGCTTTGCGAGGCGGCAGCTCTAGTCACCCGGCCGAAAGCGAAACTCAGCTCGCTGACGGACCAAGGGAGGTTCGTCCTTTTCTACCGAAAGTTCCCGATGATTTCGCCGGCCAAGTCGCTCTGTTTGCCGAACGGAGCGAGAGTCTTAAGACGGAATTTTTATCGTGTGCTGATGAAGCGGCCGCAAGCGCGCAGCTGCAACTGTTATCGGATCGCGAAGGTTGGGAGTCGGTCGCTTTTCCAGCCGATAGCGAAATCAGAGGTCTGTTGACCGGTGTTTCGGTCGGGAAACTCGAAGTGAGCCGATCAACAGTGAAAACGGATCTGGAGAAAGTGTCGGCAGGGATTACCGGTTGTGACGCCTTGATTGCCCAAACCGGGAGCGTGCTGTTGACTGCGAAAAGTGGTGGCGGACGAGCGTTATCGGTACTGCCCGTTCATCACGTGGTCGTAGCGACGTATTCGCAGTTGGTACCGGATTTACCTGCGGCTTTTGAGCTGTTGGAGAAGAAGTACGCGCCAAACTTCCCGAGCTTCATGACTTTCATCACGGGGCCGAGCCGAACCGGAGATATCGAAAGAGTATTGGTCTTGGGAGCGCACGGGCCCAGGAAATTGACCGTTATTTTGGTGGAAAGCGCAGGGACAAATCCGTCGAGTATAGAACAGCCACCGCCATCTTGATTTGAACGATTTTGTTAACCCCAGAAGCAAAAATGAACTCCGAACAAATTGATAAAGTCTTCGCAGCTCTAAACGAATTTCAGATTGAAACCCCAAGCTGGGGATTTGCCGATACTGGAACGCGGTTTGGCAAATTTCTGCAGGACGGTGCGGCGATTGATATTAACGACAAACTTTCTGATGCGGCTCAAGTGCACCAATTGACGGGTTGCTGCCCCAGCATGGCGGTGCACGTGCTTTGGGATTTTAAAGAGTCGCAAGATCCCCTTAGCGTAAAGCGCGCAGCGGAAAAGCTCGGGCTCAAGCTGGGTGCGGTTAACCCGAATATCTTCCAGGACCAGATCTATAAATATGGTTCCCTTTGCAACCGGGACGTGATTGCTCGAAAAGCTGCCTTAACCCATATCCTGGACAGCGTTAAGATCGCGAAACAGATCTCCAGCCGTTATTTGTCTCTCTGGTTTGCGGACGGCTCAAACTACCCGGGACAGGCAAACATTCGGTGGCGCAAAAACGCGATTACGGAATCGCTGCAAGATGTCGCTGCAGCAATGGATTCAGACCAGGTTATGCTGGTCGAATACAAGCCATTCGAACCGACGTTTTATCACACGGATCTGGCGGACTGGGGGATGTCTTACGTTGTGTCGAAAGCCGTTGGGCCTAAAGCCAAAGTGTTAGTAGACACGGGACACCATTACCAAGCGCAGAATATCGAGCAGATCGTGGCCTGGTTATTGGATGAAGAGGTGTTGGGTGGATTCCATTTCAATGATCGCCGTTATGCGGATGACGACTTGACTTTAGGATCGATCGATCCTTATCAGATCTTCCGCATCTTTAATGAGATCTTTTTCTACCGTTGGGAAACGGGCCGCAGACCGGAGATCGCTTACATGATCGATCAATCGCACAACGACAAACCAAAGATCGAAGCGACGATCCAGACGGTCTGCACTGCCCAAGAGTTATACGCCAAAGCCGCTCTAGTAGAGCATTCGGAGCTCGCTAAGCACCAGGAAAGCAATTCCGAGATCGATGCCGAAGAATCTCTGCGCGAGGCATTCTTCACCGATGTACGGCCAGCATTAAGCGAATGGCGGAAAAATCGTCGGCTGGCGCCGGATCCGTTGCGGGCCTTTCGCGAAAGCGGATACGCCGCACGGACTGCGAAGGAGCGGAAGGAACGAAGGATCGCTTTGGGTATTCGCGGCGAGAGTTCGTACGCGTGAGCTAAGGGCGGGTTAAGACGCGTTTTAGCAGTGAAGGGGCGACTAAAAAAAAGCGCGTGTAGTCGTGCCACGGATAGGACTTATGGGACCTCTAGGACTTATGTGTCTGCGGTCTCTCATTAGTCCCATGTGTCCTATAACTCTCATCCATGGCACCATTGCGCGCGCTTCCATTTCACCGCGGCCTCACGCCTCCCTAAATAATTTCATTCTCTAAAAAAATACCGAAACGCCGGGATCGAGTACCAGAGCCGATCGGTGGACAAATCCTTGTGCTGAACCGCGAACAACCTGTCCAAAATCTGCATTTTTGCCTTGCCAATGTGCTGTTTCACGTCTAAAACCAAGCCGCATGTCCCGGCTTGTGCTTGTTATCGGACTTGCTTCCTCCCTACTAACTTTCTCGGCGTTTGCCGGCGGTGATCCCGCCATGGTTTCGACGTCAATTGCAGACAGGTTCGATTTTCCTGTTGGCGGTCCGAACGCAGACGGTTGCCGGATGTCACGTGGGTTTAATGTTCACGGTCACCTGGGCGAAGATTGGGTGAGCGCGGCCGGGCCCGGAGCAATCTATCGAGCGCCTGTCTCTGCGGTCGCGAACGGCGTGGTTAGTTTGGCCAGAGATTTCAAACGTTCGTGGGGCAATGTGATCGTGATTCGTCACGCCTTCTACGAAGGCGGCCAGCTTAAGTACGCGGATTCTTTGTACGCGCATCTGGATAAAATCTTTGTGGCCGAGGGTCAACCGGTTACTCGGGGCCAAGAAATCGGCTTGGTTGGGAACGCTCACGGACTCTACCCTCCGCATCTGCACTTTGAGATTCATCGCAACACCAGCATCGGAGTTGTTCATACTTCGGCCTCGCGAAGCTTAGCTAACTATGAGGATCCGTCGGCATTCATTATGCAGCATCGAGTGCTGAGAGCGGTGCCCGGAAAAATGGTGGTCGATTTAGACACCTACACGATGCCAAGTTATCCTGGTGTACCCGCCAGACCTTTCTATACTCGCAACGCCGTCTCTCGGTTCGCGGTCAGCAATGGCGGAACCAGGCCCGCATCGCCTTCCATTTTCCAGCCGCTGTTCGGCCGGTAGGGACGAGCTCCTGCTCGTCCGCGCCGACAACAGGGCACGTTTTCGGCAATGCATCACGCGGGGCTACTGACCGCTGGGCATGCAAAGGATGGGACCTATGGCACTCATAGGACTTATGTGTTTCCGGATTTGTGCTCTCTGGGTTTTAGCTCTCTGCGATTTCAGAACAGGCCTGGCCTAAACGAGAGTTCGTCGACGAACTCTAGGCACTTCGGCAAGGGAAGCACTCCATCTGATGCGCTTGGGTGCAGCATGCAGGCTGCGGCGGCGCAGACTCCGTAGAGCAAGCAGGTCTCCATCGGGAGGCCCTCTAAGTAACCGAAGAGGACACCGGCAGTAACGGCATCGCCAGCACCGGTAGCGCCTTTGATTCTATCCGCCGGCAGTTGCAGGCTCGGCTGAAAGAGCTTCTTACCGTTAGACGACAGGGCCAAGATGCCTTCGGGGAAATGAACAATGCCCCATTGGTGGATACCGGCTTTCACCAGCGTTTCCGTCGTAGAAATCAAAGCATCTCGATCAATCTCGTCACCGACTCGAATCTTGGCATCGACCATGTGTCCGGCCTCGAACTCGTTCATGAACAACAGATCGAGATACGGCAGAGCCGGGAATACGATCTCGCGGTACCGATCGCTCTCTTCGCTGACAACATCCGCGGAAGTGACAAAGCCAAGCTCTGATGCGCGATGCAACAGTTCAGCGGATTTGGTTCCGAAGGTCGGACAAGCCGCATCCAGGCTATCTAGCAACAGCAGGTAACCAAGATGGAATAGCCTTGCGGATGAGGATTCGAGTTGGATATCGCTGCCTTTCAGGAGCGCGTTGGCGCCCCGTTGATGAAAAAAAGTTCTGCGCCCGGTCGAGGCGACGGACATCACGTCGGTGTACGAAGTCGGAGCTGCATTCGTCCGATGCATCGAAGAGACATCGATCCGGTTTTGCCGGCACACGTCCAAGATCCAGTCGCCGGCTGAATCCGTGCCGATCATACCGGCTCCTTGTAACGGGAAATCCGCGCCTAGTCTGGATAGGTCGATCAGGACATTAAAAGGAGACCCGCCGTTACCATCAGTCTGGCTCTGAATGATGGCCAATGCGTCTTGACTTGGCCACAGGTCAATGACCTTCAAGTGATCAACAATCCAATTACCAGCAGCGAGAATACCTGAACGTTCGGGCACAGCAGACATTAAGTAATCAGTAATCGGTAAGCCAGTAATCAGTCTATGAATCGCCGACTGCTGGACCGATTACTGACACACCGATTACTGATTACTTCCTTCGAGACCGAGTGTGACTTGGCTTATACCTAGATCGACACTCCTGGCGTTTTGCTGTCGGACGGCAAAGAGTAGCTCCGGAACTTTCGAAAGATCTGGCCGTCGAGTTTCATAACTAATCCGTCGGTTGTCTGATGGGGCGGCTCATCGACATGCCAGCTTGGACCGACGAAGAAAAATTTGATCGCTAAACGCTTGGTTTGTTTATCGAACGTCGCCTGGCCTCCTGTGATTGTATAATTGGTCGCTCCGTGCACGATATGGCAACTGGCCGAGCCGCTTGGCAGGATCCGGATGACGCTGGTCGGGTTACTCACGTCCTGCCAGTCGCCGACGTAATCAGAACCGATGACCGACTTGTGACTTTCGTCGGACCGCACCGTGTTTGAGATTTGTTGGACGGCGAATACGACAAGAATGACGGCAACAATCGCCCCGATCGAGAGAGCGATGGCGCATCCGAGACAGGTTGCTCGTCCAGTGCGTGGTGAAGGCGGCGCTGGCGGTACGCGTGGGGGTGGTGGCAGCGGCGGTGTACTCAAGCTTCCAAGAATGCCTGTTGAGCAGGCCCAAAGAAACAGAAAAGAAATCGACTTTTTTTCTGTGAAAAGTGCGCTACCATTTTCGTTCTCCAAGTAACGGGGTCTTAGCTCAGTTGGTAGAGCGCCTCAATGGCATTGAGGAGGTCAGGGGTTCGAATCCCCTAGGCTCCATATCCCTGATATTCAGGGACTTGCGCTCGCCAAATAGGTCGAGCAATAACTGAAATAATAACATGACCGGTGCTTTCCACCCTTTGCCGAGGATGTCCTTTTTGCTTTAAAACGCCTGGCCTGTTTCATATCCTCTCTGGTCGATATGGTCGGGAAGCGGCGCATCGCATTGGCCCTCTTTTTTTTATTGTGTGCGGGCTGTGTAACAAATTACTACACCTACTCGGGGTCCGGGATCTACCAAGGCCGCGGGGGTGCATCCAAAAACGTCAACGGGATTGATATTTGGTTAGTCGGCACGCCGCCAAGAAGATTCCAGATCATTGGCTACATCACCGATAGCCGACCCGGAGGTCCCATTCCGATGGCGATGCGAGACTCTGACCTTGCGACTGAAGCGAAGAAGAACGGCGGTGATGGTATTTTGCTGAAGGCAGAGCAAACCGATTTCTTGGGTACGTACTCCACGGGCAATGCAACCGCAGTCACTAATGGAGGCGTCACAACTGCATTCGGTTCGGGTGTGTCCGTACCAATAACCCGGCGAGAAGGCCAATATTTTGTTATTAAATACGTGAATTAAGAGACCCTGTAGCTGGCCATTTCATAAAGGGCTTACTTCCATAGTTCACTGTGGGTTTCCTGACACAGATTGGTCTTATCATTGCGTTGGCACCGTCCGAGCAGGGGGAATTGACTTCACCTGCTTTTTGGCTCAAGGGCCTTGCCGGGCTTGTCTTCGGAGTTCCCCTATTGTTCACACCTACGATCATTGCTCGGTACCGAAATCACCCTGGAAAAGATTGGATCTTCGCACTGAATTTTTTCCTGGGTTGGACCGTAATCGGATGGATAGTGCTCCTGTTAAAGTCGCTTGGTCCGAAAGATCCGATTCACTCGACAGCAGAGTATCGGCGGCGCTACCCGCTGCCCGGGCCGAAGACACCAGACGGGACCGCGTTCGTGGAGCAAACTCCGAAGGCCGCTGTCGCTGTTGTTCCCTCTTCGCCGCCACCGTCTAGTCCCACTATAATAGCCAGCGCAATTTTGGCGGGAGCGCTAATCATCGGGTTAGCAATATTTGTATCTGTTCGACTAAGTCACTCGGGGCATGAGGATGCGGAAAGGTATAGAACCGTCGCGACGTCCATACCTAAAGCGACTCCAGCACCATCCCTCGTGGTCCCGCCAAAGTCTATAGTCGCCAAAGCAAAGGCTGCGGTTGTAGAGTTGATCGCTTGTGACGCAAATTGGTCCCCGATTAAAACCGGCACCGGCTTTTTCGTTACCGCTAGTGGAGAATTGCTCACAAATTTCCACGTTATCGATGGTGCGACTCACATCAGTGCAACAACCGAAACAGGCGCTATTTTTGTCTTCGAGAAAGTCATTGTGGCTTCATTTCACGCCGACATAGCCCTGCTCAAATTTCAAGCCACCGATGTGGATTTTCTCAAGGTCGGAACTTCGACGAACGCAGTCGAGGGTGAAACAGTGTTAGTGGTTGGGAACCCTGAAGGACTTCAAGACACCGTATCTAACGGAATCATTTCGTCCTTCCGAGAGAACCGATCGATCATCCAAATAACGGCTCCTATCTCACCTGGGTCAAGCGGGTCTCCGGTTCTGGACGAGACAGGACAAGTGATCGGCATGGCATCAGGTGGCAACAGAGAAGGACAGAATCTTAATTTTGCTATTTCCGCGGAAGCGATTGAAGCCGCTATTCGAGAAGAATCGGATATTCCTCCCGAGGTGATGGCAGATACGCTACCGAAGGGGACTGCAGAAATTACATCCTCTCCACGTGTAACGCCGAGTCCAACGCCGGATGACGAGCTTGCGTCAAAGTACTTTTCAAAGGCGTTCAACGAAGGCAATGCCAACAATTATCGAGATGCTATTGCGGATTACACCGAGGCGATTCGGTTGAAACCAGACTTCGCCGCTGCCTATATAAACCGAGGCTGGTGCTATCTTCAGTTGAACCTGTATGATAAAGTAATTGCGGATAGTACCGAGGCCATTAAGCTCCAGCCTGACAACAGTTCAGCTTTTTTAAATCGGGGTTGCGCCTACTGTGGTCTCCAGAATTATAGAAGCGCTGTAAGCGATTTTACCGAAGCCATTCGGCTCTCCCCCGAGGATGCAGAGGAATACTACGATCGCGGTGGGGCTTATGGCCATTTGAAGCTGTACGAAAAAGCCATCGCCGATTTTAGTCGAGCCATCCAGCTTAAGCCCGACTGGGGTCTAGTGTATCACAATCGAAGTATCGCCTACAGATTGATGGGTCGC
>JAFAHI010000599.1 GCA_019237325.1 Verrucomicrobiota bacterium
CGCTGAACACCATCGGATGAATCTCCTGAAATCCAGGCAACGGTTCAGGCGCCGGGTTGCGCTGTTCTGTCAAGGTATCGCCGATTTTGATTTCCGCCGTCGACTTAATATTGGCGATGCAATAGCCGACATCACCATCCTGGAGGCTTTCCTGTGCCAACGGCTTCGGGGTAAAGATCCCGACCTCTTTGATTTCGTAACTCTTCCCTGTGCTCATCAACCGTACGAGTTGTCCCGGGACCATGGCACCCGAGAAGACTCGGGAGTACGCAATCACTCCGCGGTAGATGTCGAATACCGAGTCAAAGATTAAGGTACGGAGTTTTTCATCCGTTTGCGCTGGAGGCGTTGGAATCCGCGCTACGACCGCTTCAAGAATCTCTTCGATACCGATCCCGGTCTTGGCGCTGGCTAGAATGGCTTCATCGGCCGGGATAGCCAGGATTTCCTCCAGCTGTTTCCTGACCGTGGGGATATCCGCATTAGGGAGATCGATCTTGTTAATGACCGGCACAATCGTCAGCCCCTGCTTCAGCGCGAGATGCACGTTTGCCACGGTCTGCGCCTCGACACCTTGAGCGGCGTCTACCACCAGGATGGCTCCCTCACAGGCGGCCAAGCTTCGCGATACCTCGTAGGAGAAATCCACATGGCCGGGCGTATCCAATAGGTTCAGCCGATATATCTGACCGTCCTTGGCCGAATAACTCATCGTGACCGGATGCGCCTTGATCGTAATGCCGCGCTCCCGTTCGAGATCCATCGAATCCAGCAACTGATCCTGCTTTTCCCTCTCGGCGATCGTGCCGGTGGACTCGAGCAATCGGTCAGAAAGCGTTGTCTTCCCGTGATCGATGTGAGCAATAATGCAAAAATTCCGAGTCAAAAGTCTTCCCATGCAGAGGGCGCACTATACAGGAGGCAAACGGAGAATCCAGAAGGCTTCTTAGGTGAGAAGTGAGAAGTGAGAAGTGATTAGTGAGACGTGAGAGGTGGCGCCGGACGTGAAAGGCCTGCCCTGAGCAAGCGTCGAGCGCGTAGAAGCGTGAAAAGTGAAAAGTGAGAGGTGAAAAGCCATTTCCCCGCTATGCCAAGGTGGTCCGTATCGAGCCAAGTTAGGCCGAGGCGTATAGCAACCTTGGACTGGCCTGCAACGCGCTCAGTCAATACCAGAAAGCGATTGCCAGTTGCGGCGATGCCATCCGGCTCAAAGCAAATTTTCACTGCTTACTGCTTACCGCTTACCGCTTACTGTCTTACCGCTTACTGTCTTGCTGCTTACTACTTACTACTTACCGCTTACTTGAGCTGCCTACCGCAGGCTTCTCAAAAATCCGACCAGCGCCTCCTTGTCCGCTTCCTGCAGTTTCTTAGCAAAGGACGGCATTTCACCTTTGATACCGTTCGTGATAATTGCCTTGATCCGTTCGTCTGACTTCGTCAGCCCGTGCAGGTCAGGTCCTTCGTCGCCGGTGGCGTCATCGGCGTGACAATGCGAACAATTCACCGCGTAAAGCTTTTGGCCATGCGCCACTAGCACCGAAAGCTGAGGCTGATTGCTGTTGGCAGCAGCCTGGTTTCTCGCTTTTTCAATTGCCGCTCGCACCAAAGTCGCTGAACCAAGTGTGCTCCCGACAACCACCGCAGCGACGACTATCGCCAAGACGCCCGCGATAAATTCCAGACCAAAGAACGGTCGTTTCATGAGCCTCCGAGCAGAATTTCGCCACCCCAGAACCCAGCCGCACTGACTAGAAAGGCTGCCGCGAAGGCCGCCAACAGATAGATGAAGAAACCGGCTCTCGAGCGACGTCCCCGGACAATCAGCCTCCAGACCGATAGAGCGATCAGCAGGGTGAATGCTGGCCAAAGGAAAACATGGTGCCAGAATAGCGCTCCGGTTCCTCCAATTTCCCAACGCGCCAAAATCAAACCGGAGAGCACCGCCGGAAAAGCGCCCAATGTACCGGCGATCAATGTAAAGAGACCGGCGGCATGCAACCGGTCTTTCACGCGCTCGAATCTGATCAGACCACCTAATGCGTCGAAAACAGCCGACACCAACATCAGCGCAATTGGAAGATGTGTACTCCCCCCGTGCATCATCTCCCAAATGTTAGCAGCCAAGAATAGTTCCATTTCTGAACTAGTGAGAAAATCGTTTGCTCGTGTAGGCGCGTTTTTTCGTCCTCGTCCTCGAGAGCGGTTTTCTTCCCGACATCCACGATTTGCCAGACATGCAGTTAGCGGTGCATCACCTCATTGCTACACTAGCAAATCGAGGACGAGGACGGCCTGCCCGACGTAGCCTTTCTCTTTTTCGGTTGTTAGCTCGATCTGTTAGCGAAGTCGGGACGACAAGTACGAGGACGAATTATTGCTGGGTTCCTACCCTATCAGGGGCTTATCGATCACCGCCAAAGA
>JAFAHI010000165.1 GCA_019237325.1 Verrucomicrobiota bacterium
CTGTAACGGCCTCCCAGATCGATATCCGTAAACCGAAAGGCCAACGTGCAACCAGGCGCCTGTTGAGTCACCGTTGGAGCGAGCGCCTCGGTCATATTGCGCGTGAACCATGCCGCACTGTCCCATTCATTCCGATCTTGAACCCTAAAATCCGTGAACCGTTCTGGATGAACGAAGGTCATAACGACGTTGGACGAGGCAGCCAATGCAGAGGAAACCGCGCTGACCGCCAGCAGCATCCCAATGAGATGCCAAGGGAAATGCTTTTTCATAAAAAGGTCCTCACCGATAAGGCTCTGGGCGTCTGGTACTTATTCCACACTCTTCGGTAATGTGCTACCCGTTGGTAGTTCGTAGTTCGTGGTTCGCAGTTCACGGTTGGGAGCCTCAGCAGGTAAGCATCCGCATTCGACCGACTAACTATAACCAAGGCTTGCTGACAGTTGCAGTAATAGCTTGGCGACAGCTTTCCGGGTACAACCCACTGGGTGTTGGGACCGGGTTTAGGCGGCGGTTGTGTTAACATGAATTTTTGCTCCGCGTGACTGATCTTCTTCCTTTGCAATATTGAGCCACATCGGGACTCTCTCCCTTTTTGCTATGTACAGCAATCGAGCTCCCTACCGATCACTAATCACCAATCACCAGCTGATCGGGAGATCGCGGGACTGACCCCTAAGTAGCTCCGTCTTTAGTCAAGGCTTGCTCTTCAAGTTCAAGGTTCATGTGCAGGTAGCCCGGTTTGAAGGGCAACAAGCATCCGTGTATACCCAGGTATATGGCGATTTTACGGATGGACAACGTTCTCATCGTGGTCGACGACATCGAGGCTGCCAAAGCGTTCTTCGCGGAACTCGGTATGGAGCTGGAAGGCGAGACGACGGTCGAGGGGCATTGGGTGGACCGCGTCGTCGGGCTCGATGGCGTCCGTGCCGACATCGCCATGATGCGGACCCCGGACGGCCACGGCCGGGTTGAGCTGACGAAGTTCCACACGCCGCCGGCGGTCAGAGCCGAGCCGGAAAGGGCGCCGGCCAACACGCTGGGTATACGCCGCATCATGTTTACTGTCGACGACATCGACGATGTTGTTGCCCGTCTGCGCAGCCACGGTGCCGAACTCGTCGGCGAGATCGCGCAGTACGAGGACATCTACCGGCTCTGCTTCCTGCGTGGCCCCGAGAGCATCATCATCGGACTGGCCGAGCAGCTCAGATGAAGCGCCGAAGCTCGCCAGATAGGTTGCTATTGGACCGACCTCCAAACACTTGTATTGAAGATTTTACACGTCACCCTTGTTGGGATCCCTAATTTCAACTAGTCGTTCGTTCGTACGGTCACGGCCACAATCCAGAACATTATGATTATTAAAGACAACGAATTTGTCGATATCCCAACGCCAGCGGGGCCAATGCGTAGCTACGTTTTGTATCCCGTCGCTGAAGGTCGTTACCCGGGGATCATCTTTTTCTCCGAGATCTTTCAGGTGACTGGACCCATTCGGCGGAGCGCCGCCTTACTCGCTGGACACGGATTCGTGGTTGTCGTTCCCGAAATATTTCATGAGCTCGAAGAACCGGGCACTGTCCTTCCATACGATCAGGCGGGAGCGGATCGGGGCAATGCAAACAAGATCAACAAAGAACTTTCTAGCTATGATGCCGACGCCAAAGCTGCGCTGGGCTATTTGAAATCGCATCCTAAATGCACCGGCAGGATCGGCTCCATGGGTTTCTGCATCGGTGGACACCTCGCGTTCCGATCAGCGATCAATCCTGAAATTCTCGCCGCGACCTGCTGTTACCCGACCGACATCCACACGGGGAGTCTGGGCAAAGGACTGAACGACGACACACTCGACCGAATCCCTGAGATCAGGGGCGAACTCCTGGTCGTGTTCGGCCGCCAAGACCCACACATTCCCCGCGAAGGCCGGGCAACGATTTACAATCAATTGGCCGACGCTGGAACAAATTTCAGCTGGCACGAATTTAACGGCGCTCATGCCTTCATGCGGGACGAAGGCGCTCGATACGATGCTGGCGCCGCACGGACGGTCTACGGAATGGCGGTGGATCTGTTCCACCGCAAGCTTAGCGAAGGTGACCTCTCGCAAATTCAAGGCTCCGCCGAGACGCGCCATTAGGCAGATTGTTCCCCTTCCGGTCAGAGTTCCGTAACGCCTTCATCGGCTCTGGTTAAAGGGATACTCCCCCTTTCGTCCTCGTACTCGTCGTCGTCCTCGTCCTCGCGAAAAACTTGTGATGTGGCTTCGAAAATGTGGACAGCGCCTTAGGAGGGTTTTGTCCCGAAGGGAATACAGGGACTCAGCTCGGGGTAACTAGCTCCGTAGGAGCGAAATCTTTATAGCTACAATGACCAAAAAAACGACTAGCTTCGTTAGGAGCAACATATAAACAAGACGTCCGTTTACGCGGGTCCAGCCCCAAAACCAGATGCCGCTCCTAACGGAGCTACGTGCGTTTGCTTGATCGTGGCTATAAAGATCTCGCTCCTACGGAGCTAATTACCATCATCACGCAATCGCAATCCTCTCTTGAGCTAAGGCGCTGTTAACAGCGACCGCTAGATCGCTGCGAACTCGTGCCCAATCCTGATAACGGTCGGTCCAAGCCCGTAGTTGGAAAGTGACCGCACCGGCGCTGAAATTCACGACATAGACCTGTGGCGGTGGTTCATTAGCGACGCCGGGCTCGCTGGTGGCCGTGGTTTTGAGAAGCTCAACCACCCGTTCGGAATTTGCGCCAGGCAACACGTTAACCGAGACCTCGATGGCTCGGGCTCTATCCGAGAAAGTCCAGTTGGTCACTTGATTCGATATCAATGCTCCGTTTGGCACGATGATCTCCGAACCTTGGCCGGTCCGGATCACACAAGCCCGGATACCAATCCGGCGTACCTCTCCTACGGTACCCTCGATCTCGACCACATCGCCCATCTTGATGGGCCGTTCAAATAACAGGATCAAGCCGGAGACGAAGTTATTAATCACATTTTGTAATCCAAAACCGACCCCGACGCTGAATGCGCCGGCCAAGATGGTAATCTTCGTAAGATCGATGCCCAAGGCTCCTAAAGCCACGACAAAACCAACCAGCAGAATCAAATAATGGAGCATGGTGGAGATCGCATAGGGGAGCCCGCGTTCGAGCCGGAAATGGTGATAGACATCCTCTTCCAACAAAAAACGCAAGAATTTCGAGACTAGAAACGCTGCCCATGTCGCGATCCCGAACGCCAGCAACCGGCCTAACGAGAGCTCTAGCGTACCCATGCCAACCTTTGCATTCAATAGATCGCCAATTTTCACGAGCGCCGGATTAAGCAGACCCAAAAAGTTCAACATCAGATCCAACCAAAAGAGGACCGCGAGAAACTCGAGTGCCCGGCAAGTCCGCCGATGAAGCATTGGCCGATGAAGCTGGACGACG
>JAFAHI010000290.1 GCA_019237325.1 Verrucomicrobiota bacterium
CGACGGGCGCATCGTGAACAGCGTCCCACCGAAAGATCGGGACATCGCCATGGTGTTCCAATCCTATGCCCTTTATCCCACCATGACTGTCCGCGGAAATATGATGTTCGGGATGGAAAGCCGGGGTGTACCTAAACCCGCGCGCGAGAAAGCGGTGGCTCGGGTGGCCGAGCTTTTAAGGATCGAAAACCTGCTTAATCGCAAACCCAACCAACTCTCTGGCGGCCAGAGACAACGCGTTGCCATGGGAAGAGCGCTGGTGCGCGATCCGAAGTTGTTCCTGTTCGATGAGCCGCTGTCTAACCTCGATGCGAAGTTGCGGGTCGAGATGCGCACGGAGATCAAAAAGCTTTATCAGCAACTCGGCAAGACGACCATTTACGTCACCCACGATCAGGTTGAAGCGATGACGTTAGCTTCCCGTATCGCCGTGATGCACCAGGGTCTGGTGCAACAGTTCGCTGAACCGAGAACCGTCTATGACCGGCCAGCCAACATGTTTGTGGCCAGTTTCATGGGCTCACCACCAATGAACTTTCTGCCCGCAAAAATTGCTTTTTCCAACTCGCCCACCGTGGTTTTGGGAGAAGGTAACGGCGAGGTGATTCGCCTGCCGCTGCCTGAAGGGATCACCAAATTAGATTCTGATGGCCGGCCGGTAGTCCTCGGGATCAGGCCGGAAAACTTGACTCTCTTCGACCGTCGCCACACAGAAGATACTCCTTGTCTTGGGACCATCGAGGCAGAAGTCGAAGTCGTCGAACCAACCGGCGCCGAGACCATGGTCGTGGTGCGGATCGCCGGCAAAGAAGTGATCGCGCGCTTCGAGTCCCATGCAGTCCACGCAGTAGGTGAGCGTGTCAAGCTGGCAGTCGATATGACCAAAGCCTGCTTGTTCGATCCTGAAACGGAGACGTTGATTTAGCCGCGCCAGGCCCTCGTACTCGTACTCGTCGTCGTCCTCGTCCTCGAATCCTTGCGATGGGGTGTTGTGGCTTCGAAAATAGGGACAGGTGCTCGGAGGTTTTGTCCCGGAGGGACTAGGTGAAGGTAGCCTGGTCCGGCCGCGGCCGGACCAGGAATGCGTTTACAAGAGGACCCGTCCCGTAGGGCACGGTCTGAGTCGGTCTGTTGGCAGGTTCATCATTCAAGGTTGAGGAACGTTCCTTCCGACCCAATCATACCGTTCCCTACGGGACGGGTTCGGTTTCTTGCATCCCCTGGCAGTAAACTGCCAGGCTACCTTCATCTAGTCCCTCCGGGACAAAACCCCAAGCACCTGTTCGCAAAATCGAAGATGAACGAAATGCCGAGACGGATAATAGACATAAAGCGGAAACAACTCGTCGGTCCACTCCGGGAAAGATTTATCAGTTTCCCATTCTTCAAAAGCGGTTCGATGGTTAAGTCGATGAGTTGAGCCACGCCGTTCCCAGCCACACATAAAGCGACATAAGTCAGGGCATCCTTCACGATGAGGCGACCCATTACGTTGACACTGAGCCGCTTCTTTCCCCGATGAAACTCCCAAGGCTGGGCGATGTCCTGAACCCACCAATCACCAATCACTTCTCACCTTTCACCTTTCACTCCCCCTCCGCCCCTTGCTCCTAGAAAAATCGACAGCTTGCAACTGCCGGCTATACCAAGCAGTCAGAATAAACGAGCTGATGATAATAAGCCCGGTGAGCAAGAAGAAAGGCAGATCGCGAACTGGGTGTTGCGGCGCAGCCGTTGCCGCGACCAGGAAAAAAGCAACCAGCAGCACGAACCCGAGTACCGCGCCACCGAGCAAGGGAGGGTTTGCCTTACCCATTGCCGGGCGTCCACGTAGCCGGACTGCAGCCGCCGCAGCGAGATTCATGCAGACGCCGGACCAAGCCAACGCTCCTAGCGCGTCCGATGCCCGATGCCAACCGGCAAACAGGACACCGGTGGCGAATATCGAACTAATCACGCCAGCCACCGTCCCTAACCAGCGTCGCCAGCGAGCCGGCGAAACGATCAGGAGAGCCAGAAGAAATGCAACTGCGACAGTAGCATGCCCGCTGGGATAGGAATTAAGCTCCAGATCCTTTCCCAATCGGGCATCATCGGGAACCAACGCCCGCCACGGAAACACGACATCTTTGAGAATCTCGGCGCCGACGACCGCCGCAAAGAAGCCAGCTACCGCAAGGAGGCCAACTAAAACACGGCGGCGCACCAGTGAGACCAGGAGCAGAGCACCGGACGCAATCATGATCGTTGCGTTGCTGATCGACATGAGCAGAGCGAGGTCCAGTGTGGCCACATGCCGGTTCAAAATACCACGGCCTAAAAAAGCATCATCGTCGAGCTGATGGCCCCAATCCGTCCCAACCATGACAACGTAGAAGATAATTAAAAGGACGTAACAAACGATTGTCCCCGGCACAAAACGGGTTTGCGCCCTTCCGTCCGAAGTCATGGAATCTTGAAACGAAGCCTTTTGCAAAATCTGGCGCACAACAAATCAATTTAAATCCCAAGAGTACGGTAAGCGATTAATTCCAAGAGTAACGCCAGCACCGAAAGAATGAACAACACTACCCAGACCGGCCTCGTGACGTTACGCCCGAAATAGTGCGCGCCAGTAATAATCGTGACCACGAGAGCCAAAATAAGGACCGCCATGAATGGTTCTTTCCAAATTCGATTTCGGCGCAGACCCTAGCCTGTATTTTAAAATGATGCTTGCACATTCTGAGCGTTGACAAGAAATAATCGAGAGCCCGCCTTAGGCTCGCTGAATAGGAGATAGCAAACGGCTAGTAACCCGCGGAGGAGCTACTTAGCGAGCAAATTTGCGATATGCTATTTGCTATTCGGTGGCGAGCCTAAGCGAGCTATCGCTCGGCGCGAAACGTCCTGCCCAGCTCTTCGTCAGCCAGCCGATAGTAGTGGCGGAAATTGTAAATCAGCGGTGACCACTTTGCCGGGTCGATGTAGTTGGCTTCTAGTATAAACTCGCTCGCGACATGGACTCGGATAACTTCGATTTCAGCGGCAATGCCACCGCCGAGTCGCCGCAATTTCTCTCCGCCAAGATTGTGCAGCTGCGTGACTTTCGCTTCGAGGTGCACACCACACTCCTTGGCCCGCATCGGTTTCACCAACTCACTGGCCAAGGGAGTGAGATTTGCAGTTTCAAAACTTCTGTGGTTCAAAGTGGAACTGCTTTGCTTTGAGCTCAGGAACTGGGTTCTTGCCAGTTAGTGGCGCCAGCTTCTCAACCTCTGGCCACATCTCCGGCGTCGGTAAATTGACCACGCATTCCTTATGACGTGCGAAATTATCCGCTGTCTTGGTTTCATCCAGCAGACCTAATACGAGCGTCCAACCAAGCGCCCAGAAAGAGGAGATCGGCGCCAAGTTCGTGGTTTCATCTTCGTTTAAAGAACTTACCAGTGCGACCGGAGTTCCAAAGTAGAGGATCTTGGGTTCTATCGTGCGAAATTCCATGTTTATTTAAGCGTTTGATGGTCTTCTGCAGTTCGGTTTTTGGAGCCAGAGACAACCTAAGAAGTGACGCAGACTCCATCAAAGCGAGATAGTTCGGGGTCGGACGAAGTGTTACCAAATGCGGTAGCGGCGACTGTCCTTCGGAGTCATGTGGCATTTGTCGGCCCATAGCTTGACCGAAGCGACCAGCGAGATCCGGCTCAACGCGCAGTCGCCACCCCAACGTTCGGATGGCGACTGCGCGTTCAGTCCTTTCTAATCGGTCCCTTCGTGAACAGTTTGTCTTTTCGAAACCTCATCGGGCCCCAAGGGACAGTCGCCTCTACCGAGGACAGCAACGCGAGCTGCCGTCTGCTTACACTGCGCGGCTAGTTGCTCATTTTGTCCGGCAGTTTCACTGGCGGCAGTTTATACACGCGTGGCTCGCTTTGATAACCTAGATCGCCTCGCGCACCGCCTTCGGAGGTCTTGCGACCGCCACTGGCACCAGTACCGTTCCCGGCCTGTTGGCCCTGGTTCTGCTCGGCTGCAAACGCTATTTGAATCGGAGCTCCGTTGTTCTTAAGAATCTCATCCAAAAACGACTGGCTGGTTTCATGCAGGTTCCGGGAATAGGCGAACTGATACAGCTTAGCGTCGGTTTCATGGATTGGCCGGAGCCACATACAGATTGATCCCGCATCCTTGTTCCCATCCGGTTCATTAATGGTCACCCAGAATAGATACGCGGACTGCCCCGAAAATGCCCCCAGCTCCGACCGCTTAGGAGAACCGAAGTAAGTATCCAGCGTAACCCATGCTGCGTAACTGATCCCGGCGGCCAGCACCATCATAACTGCTTTCAACCACCAACGACCTTTCACGCCGATGATTACCCACAGAAGCAAGCAACCAAGGAAGAAGAACGCGATTGGAATGAAAAGCGTTCGCATCGGATTTAGAACCGCCTCGAAGATCCCTGTAACCGGTCGACAAAACGTTTTGGTAATCGATTAACGTCCACCACGCCGCCGTCCTTGGTTAATGTGAACCGAAAAGCGGTTTCCTCCTGACGTTCGGCCGAAAGTGTGACCACTTGTTTGTGGACCTCGATGTCGTCTCCAGCACTGGCTTTGAAAAGGGCTACTTCGACTTTTGTGGGATTGTCATCGCTCTTCCGGTACATGTGCACATTAACGACGTATTCACCCTCAATCACGCCGCGAATGTTAACCTGCTCCTCATTGAACTGGGACTGCACTACTCTGCCATCCGGCAGGGTAACCATGTTTTGCTCACGACCGGTGTCGTCCCGATCCAGGCTCATCAAGCCGATCTGCTTCTGCCGAAAATACACGATCTCGTTGATGGGATCGCTAACATAGAGATCGACGTCGTCTTTACTCTCGCCCGGCCAGTCTATTTTGACGAAGAACGCACCGTGATTTGCTTCGTGATTCTTTTGCTGCTCGGCATTTACCGCAATGATGCTGAGCCGAACCAGGACCGCAAAAACCAAAACCAGGTTGATACACACATCAACCGTCGCGATTCCTGGAAACTCTCCCCGCTGTTTCATGATTTTCCCGGATAAACAATCCGTTGTTAGATTGCGTTCATCACTGCTAAGACGCGGGTCCGTTGCGTCCCGAGGTTCGTTTCTGCCAGAATAACATTCCGTCGTTTGCTTGACGGCCATCGGATCCGTCGTTCCCATCGTTCCCGGCGCTCACGGCGCTCACGGCGCTCACGGCGCTCAAGGCGCTCACGGCGTTTGTCTCGGTGACGGCCGTATCCGGCATTTGGCGAGCTCGATGTCTTGTCGTGCTGAAGCCTTTCAAGGCCGACTCCACTTCGTGGATAACCATGTAGTATTCCCACGACAGGATGATGCGAAAAAAGACGCCGGTTATCGTCGGGATAAAGGCAATCCCAATACCGGTCAGCGAATCCGCCATGACCTCCTTTATATGACTAGGATCAAAACCAGTTCCTAGACTGCTGGTCATAAAAAAGAAGATGCCGGTTATCGCACCAAGCAAGCCGATATAAGGACACTCGTTAGCAGCGAAGCTAACCTGGTCCGCTTTGTGCCCCATCTTACGGAGAAAATTTTTTATCTCCTCACGATCGCTTAGGGCGCCGGCGTCGTTGCGCTCTAAGTCTTCCAAAGCTTGATCGGTTTGCCAACAAAGCGTCGCGCAATATGTAGTAGCGATCAGATAAACCAACACGATCACTCCTACCATTGTCTTCGCGATCGGATTTAGGTTGAGCGCTTGATTTTGCGCTAGGACCAGAGAAAGAAAAACGACGGCCACAGTAATGACCGTTGCTAAGCACCATTTTAAAAATAGATGTTTCTTCATTGCCATCTACCCGGTGGAATACCTGATCTAAAGTTCGCATTTCGTCGAAGACTTGGATTCGTTGGGAACGCGAAAAGGAGGGAAAACCTCTGGCTAGCGTGACGCTACGACTGTATTGAAGACGTAGACGTCCCCTACTCTATCTCGCGATCTGTTGCGGTTGGGAAGAGTTCAGCTCGCGTTCCAGGCCCTGCCGGCGTTTCCCTCAGTGTGGCTTAAACGCCCTGCCTGTTTCGAGTAGCGTTTTGAGGCGGGACGGCCTACTCGCCTGAGGCTCGTCGCCCAATCGACAATAGCCAATAGCAGATAGCCAATGACAATCCTCGCTAAGTAGCTCTAGGTGATCGACCGCCTTGGCTATGGGCCATCGGCTATTCCCTGACGAGGCGAGTCATGGATCGGATTCATCATTTGACACCGGCTAGATAACCTGACTAATCTCTGCAGTAGGGTTACTACCGCCAAGCGATCGGTCTCGAGCGATGGCGCTTACTTCGACGGCAAGTCTCTCACGATGCCGACGTTGCCGGTTCCAGTTTCGCTGTCTTTGTTATGTCTGGCAATTCCGTTGAAGGTTTCGGATCGGCAACGGCACCGATAAGAGAGCCTTTCTTGAATTGCTTTAGATAATCCAAAATATGCTCTTGCACATAGGACTTTAGCTGGAAGGCGATATCGGGGTTCGCCGCGCCCAGAGTGATTCGAACCACCATTGAGGTCTCAAGGAGTTCGCTAATCATCACTTCCCATTTGCCGCCGTTCCAAAGCGGATTGGTGTGCAGGATCGTCTCCACTTGTCTGCGTATCGCTGAAAGTGAAGCGTCCAAGGATAAGACCAACGAAAAAGAGGTTCGTGACTCGGCGGACGTTCGCGTCCAGTTGGTGAAGGGTCGTTCGAGGAAGTAGGTAACGGGCAGGATCAATCGGCGAAGGTCTCTTAACCTTACCGAAACGAAGCTGAAATTAATTTCTTCAATGGTTCCGACCTGATTCTCGACCTCGATAACGTCACCGAGAGCGATCGGTTGGGTGAGCGCAAGTTGCAGACCGGCGAAAACGTTTTGGAGCGTTCGCTGGGCCGCGATTCCCGCCACCAGTCCAAGGATTCCGGCGGAAGTCAGGAGGCTGGCGCCAA
>JAFAHI010000429.1 GCA_019237325.1 Verrucomicrobiota bacterium
AGCTGCAAACCATTCTCCCCGGCGCCTATCCGGGCAGAACCCGGCATTATCATGTCCGGCTACAAACCCCGCCGGGCCCGATTCTTACGACCCAGCTCTACTTCCCCGGCGAGCCCCGCAATTCCTCTGATTTCCTCTTCCGCCGAGACCTATTGGTGAATATGCGTGACACCAATCAGGGCCGCCTCGCCAATTTCAATTTCGTGCTAGAAACCACTTCTTAGCGTGAGAGGTGAGAAGTCGGGTTTTTCGCCCTACCGACCCGTCACGTCTCACGTCTCACCTCTCAGGTCTCACCTCTCACGTGAAGTGTATCTTACCCTTGTGGCCGAGCGTCTTAATGCGAAATGTCGTCGGGTCTTTATTAAAAGCCCATGCCGCCAAATGCCGCCAAAAAAACGAACAGGAACTATGAAATATTGGATTAGGATCCCGATCGCCCTTCTTATCTCACTTCTAGTGATTAGGAGCGCCTCGGGGCAGAATAGCCGGCTGGCCACCGCCTCGGATGTTGCTCGTTATCTTGCTGGGATGCAGGTATCAGAGGGCTCGCCGCTAGCATCACTCACTCGGGATCCCCAATGGCTTGCGCATTCCAATGCCATGAATCAGTCGTTTGCCAAAATGGAAACGCGCCAACTGAGTAATATCCGTACTTGGCGGGAAACGATGCTGGCGCCGGTCGTCGCTCCTAATCGGGTATGTCTTTACCTTTTCGGGGGGCCGGACTTTTTGTACGCCAATGTCTTTTTTCCCGATGCTCCGGCTTACGTTTTGCAGGGCTTGGAGACGGTTGATTCAATTCCAGATCTACTCGCGCTTCCAATTCAGGCTCTCGACGGTACTCTTCAAAACATTCAGATCTCCCTGAATAACGAGCTCAACTACTCCTACTTTGAGACTAAGGACATGCGGGAAGACTTTGCCAGGTCCCAGCTAAAGGGCGTCTTACCGGTCTTGTTTGTGTTCATTGCTCGATCAGGTCTGCAGATTGCGAAAGTCGATTATATTTCGTTGGCGCCAAACGGAGCCGTTATCGATGGGTTCCGCTCCGGAGTGCGAGGAGTACGAATGCTTTTGGATGATCCGCGCACCGGGCGAGAGAAGAGCTTGTACTATTTCACAGCAGATCTTTCCAACGGCTCAATGAGCCCCGGTATCCTTCGTTTCTGCTCAAACTTAGGACCGAGCAATTCGTTTCTGAAAGCCGCTTCCTATCTGATGCACGAAGATAGTTTCAGCACCGTTCGCAATCTTTTGCTGGGCGTGAGCTCCGCTATCGTAGAAGATGATTCCGGCATTCCGGTTCGCTATCTGACCCCAGATCGCTGGACTCTACGGTTTTTCGGCTCCTACACGAGTCCCATTGAGCTCTTCAAAAAGTATTATCAAACCGATTTGTACCAGGATTACGCCAACAACAATCCAAAACAGTTAACATTCGGTTTCGGCTATCAAATTAACCGGCGCAGCTCCAACCTGATCGTAGCTGTCCGGCATTAGAATGACAGATGACAGATGACAAATGACAGATTGGGAATTGAACGAAGTGACCCCATAACGCGCGATCCTTGACTTGTTTTTGTCATTTGTCATCTCGCACTTGTCATTCTTAGACTGCCTGCATGCCGCAGCCGAATTCACCACAAGTTGACGAGCCCAGAGAGATTAAGCAGATCACCACACTGGCGACCGGAGAGATAGTCGCCCTTTGCACCGACAGCACGGTCTGGGTCTATGCTGGCAGCAACTGGCGGAAGCTGCCGGATCTTGGCGAAGCGCGATGAAAAAATCTTGAGCGCGACGGATCACGATCTCTCCGGTAGGGATGAGCTCCTGCTCATCTAGGCCGGCTTGGTGCGTGGGTTTTCCAGCAAGGCGCATGAGCGGGAGCTCATCTCTACCGATCCGCATTTGTCATTTGTTATCTGTCATCTGTCATTCTTCCCAGATGCGTATCACCGAAACGGGTCGGATATTTGAGACCGAATCCCAGCATCCGATCCAGACCAATATGTGCGGACCAGATGAGCGCGTACGGTAACAGCCACAGCGACTTCGTGAGATAGGCGTAGGCCACTATCAGAAATGGTCCCACTAGTGTGTGTACCAGGTTGTAACAGACCGTTCCGAGTCGGCCGCCCTGTAGATATCCTAACATCGCAAGATCGGGCACGAGCAATAACAAGATAAACAGAAGCCAACTGCCGTGGATCGCCTGAAAGAAAATGAGGCTGAGCGCTAGATCAAAGGCGCCTTCGATTCGGAGTAGAATCTCGGGTTTCGTGAACACACGCGAGCTTAGATGGGAGAGGAACAGAATAGCAAATAGCAGATAGCGGTAGGGACGAGCTCCCGCTCGTCCGCGATATCTATTTGCTATTCCTCCTGCAGCGTCTGCCCGAGCCAGGCAAACGCTTCCTTCTGCATCTCTTTGTCAAATTTATGCGGTCCATCATAGAACCGTCCCACGTAGCGGCTGGGGTGGCCCATCCGTTCATAATGAGAGGCAATCCGGGCATGAGCAGATTCCATCCCCTGAATGGGAAACAACTGATCGTCCCGGTTATATTGAACGAGCAGAGGGGAAGGTGCTCGA